>DHSK01000168.1:0-7271 GCA_002408445.1 Syntrophomonas sp. UBA5288 | reverse complement strand
CCTTTGGAAAATGCCTCTCTGGTACCGGAACCATCTTCCCTGGTTACAACTGTTATAGTTGCATCAGCTCCGCCCACTTCTTTCCAATTTTTGATGTTGCCCAGATAAATATTCTTAATCTGCTCTGCAGTTAAGCCGGTAACCTTATTGTCCTTGCTCACCACGACGGCTACCCCATCAATGGCTATAGGTATGGAAATGAGATTTTTGGCTTCTTCCTCATCTTCTAAGTCTCTGGAAGCAGATCCGATATCGGCGGCACCTGATACAGCCGCTTCAATACCCTGGCTTGAGCCTCCACCTTGCACATTTACCTGAATATCTTTATGTTTGGCCATAAATTCCTCGGCCAGCACTTCACTAAACGGTTGCACTGAGGTTGATCCCGCAATGGTCAGGGTTCCTGATAACTCCCCGTTTTCTTTCTTTTCGGTGTCGGTGGCCCCACATCCGGAAACTAAAACAGCTCCTATGAACAACAAACCCAATAGTAGAAAACTGGTTATTCTCCTTAATCTTGATGACACCATATAATGTTTCTCCTCCTTAAACTTTTTTGTTAAAACTAAAATATCACTAAAATGTTAAGCCTTTTATGCAGTAACCTTAAGATTCTGTACCTGCAATGTAAATTATCTGTATCAGCCCAATTCCTGCGCAGGCAAACAGGCCCTAATCAAAACCACCCCTTGGGGGGTGGTCTATTTCAACTGTTTTTAACTATGGCGGCCCGGTCCGGAGTTAAAAACAGGCTGACTTTTTGTTCATTTATATCATCATAACTGCCGGTTCTTAAATTTCTAACCTGACATCTTAAAATATTGTTAAAGGTACTGTTAATATTTCACTCATCACGATGCTGCCGTCGGTCACCGAAGTAATTACTGCCTTTTTGTTGCTTGGCTAATTTTTTTAACTCTGCCGCCACTTCTCCCAATTCAAGATTTGTCTTGAATTTATTATTAATGACGCCGGCAATTGATACAGTCATAATCGGAATTTTCGGTTTTTGTCCCTGCCGGTTCTTATTTATAATGTATCCCTGTTCCAGCGAAGATCGATCATACAAATCTATTATGCTATGGTCAAATTCATTGATCACTTCATGGGCTATAAGTTCATGTTTATCAGGAGTAGTTGCTGCAATCTACTCCATACTCACGCAGTATCGCCCGGGTTTGTCCTTTTTTATGATTGGCGGCATTTAAAACCAGCGGATTTACATTTAAGAACAAATATCGGTCCCCCAGTTGAGAACTGGCATTTTGAGCTGCTAATTTATGAGATAAGCTTTCCAACTCAAATAAACATTGAAACTCTTCCGCCGCATTAAATAGGTTTTCCGGGGATTCAAAATAGGTTTTTTGGGGACCTCTGGTTAATGCCTCATAACCAAGTATACTTCCGCTTCTTAAGGATACTATGGGTTGGTATACAATATTGATCATTTCATCATCCAGGACTTGATTGAGCAGGTAACGATGAGCTTGTTCTTCTAAATTGGCAAACCTCTTGGCACCATAGGACGCCCTTTTTATGGCGGAATAAATAATTGATTCAGGATTGCAGCCAGGTATTTCCTGTACCTGGGCATATTCTAAATGAATACAAAGTTTGCTATTTAACTCCAAGTGTGAATTAGCCTGATTGATGCTGTTTTCAATATCCTCTTTCAGGTTCAAGCATACTTCCTCATAATCCATCTGGGGCGAAGATTTGATAAAGATCAGGAAGTCGTCTCCGCCCATACTGCATACCCCAAGTTTATTATTATCATTTAAAATACCAGTATTTAATTGTTTCAGAGCATTGCCAACATTTAATAATATCTGGCTGCAAAGGTTTCTTCCATATAGTGCTTCAACCCCGGTAAAATTTTCAATATCTATATAAATAAGCGCAACTCTTCCTTTAGCCAGCGCCCGAATCAAGTGGGGCATAAATGAGATTAGAGTAGGCAGGCCGGTGAACTGGTCCACGATTACGGGCTTGGGAAAACCTGTTCGAATGGCCGTAAATAATTTCTGGTTTATTTTAACTATATTATTAATCATATTCACCATACCATCACCATCTATCCCAGTATTATAATTAAAGTTCAACACCTGAAACTTGTTCGCCGGCCTCTTGATTATTACCCAGCGAATCTATGGTTTCCTGTAATTTACCGGCCAGTTGAGCCAAATTAGCCGATTGTTCCAAAGTAAATATACTGTTGGTCTGATAGTGTGAGGTCGAGTCTAACATCTCGGGAAAATTATTAAAGAAAAAGCAAGAATAATCTTAGTCCTGATAGATAAAATCTTCATATCCAACCCTTCCTCCTAACAATAGGTATATATTGCTTGTTGTAGATTAAACCGATAACATTCCATCCAGCTTTAGCAATAGTTAAATTCATGTAAAGAGCAGGTAAAAAAGGCGTATACAGGTTTTGAAAAGTGCAATACGGCAGGTAACAGTGTGAGGCAGATCTGGAATATCCAACCAAAGAGATAGGTTAGTAAAACTGCCAAATAACGTAATAATGCTTGTAGCAATGGACAACAGGACTGTTATAAAAGAATAAAACCTCGTTCTTTCACATTAAAAGAACGAGGTTTTTAGTATAAGCCCAGATTGGTATTATATATTTTTAGGAATTGTAAAACTGAAAACAGTTCCTTGGCCGCTTATAGTTTCAGCTCCGATCTGTCCGCCATGATTTTCTACCAGATGTTTGGCTATAGCCAGGCCCAGACCGGTTCCTCCGGTTTTACGGCAGCGGGTTTTATCTACCCGGTAGAAGCGCTCGAAAATACGTTCGGCTTCATTTTCGGGAATTCCCACCCCATGGTCCTCCACGCTTATTTTAATTTGGTCCTTCTCTTCCGCCAGACTTACAGCTATATGGTCACCCTCAGAGCCGTATTTGATAGCATTATCCAGCAGATTTATCAATACCTGGGTTATTGTATCCGAGTCTCCGTTAATCACTACCGGAGCACCAGTTTTTGAAAATTCAATAGCTTTATCCTTACAATCATTGCGCTGCTGCATCATGTTGATTGTATCCTGAATAAGCTGATCAACGTTAATCTCTTCAATTTGAAGTTCCCGGTCTTCCGATTCCAAACGGGATAACTCCAGCAGACGGCTCACCAGGCGAGTCAGACGTTGCGATTCATCGAAAATAATCCGGGAAAATTCTTTGACCGTCTCGGGGTTTTGACCTTCTTCTGCCACCAGAGTCTCAGCAAAACCGCTGATAGACGCTACCGGAGTTTTCAACTCGTGTGATACATTGGCCACAAAGTCTTTGCGCATTTGCTCCAATTTCTTCAGGTTGGAAATATCATTTAAAACCACCAGGACACCTTGACCGGAAAAAGTATTTCCTCTAAGCGGGACCACATTTACATCAATTATCCGGTCACCCATGCTATGCAGCACGATTTCTTTATGAATAGGCTGCAGTTGTTGTCTCACCTTATCAATAGTTTCAACCAATTCATAATTGCTGATAACTTCTACATGTTTCTTGCCCCGGGTTTGTATGCTCTCTCCCAATAATTCGACCGCAGCCGGATTGGTGTAAGTGATACGGGCGCTTCTATCAACCATTACAATGCCATTAACGGTATTCTCCAACAAAGTCTCCAACCGGTTATTAACCTCGGATATTTCAATTATATTGTTTTCCAGGTATTCGGCCATATCATTGAAAGTACGTGCCAGTACCCCCAGTTCATCCTCGCGGCGGTAGGAAATACGCTTATGCAGATTACCATGAGCAAATTCTCTCACTGTGGCAGTTATATTACCTATGGGCCGCGAGATTCTCTCCACGAAAATAAGACTTACTCCAAAAGCCGCCAGCCCGCATATTACTATGGCGAACATTAATATTGACCACATGCGGCTGTATATTTCTTCTACAGCCAGGAGCGGAGTAGCCAGTCTGACTACCCCCTGTGCGCTCATACCGGTAAAAGGCACTGCTACATAAATCATTTTAGCTTTTACGGTGGTACTGTATCTGATCTCTACCCCTGTCTTGCCCTTTAAGGCCTGATAAACCTCCGGCCGGGTATTATGAAGGCCCAGTTTGGCGGCATCATACAGAGAATCAGCCAGTACTACTCCATTTTGTCCGATAATAGTTACCCGGGTATTGGTATCTTTTCCCGTAACCTGACATACCTTCTGCAGATTCTGAGGTGTTGGTTTTTCAGACCTCATGTCAATCATCTCAGCGATTAAACGGGCTTCGTAAATCAAACTCGATTCAACGTTTTTTATATAATAATCTTTAAATAGATTAAATAGAGTAATACCGGAAATAACCAGGATAATTATAATGAGACATAAATAAGTACCTGCCAGCCGTAGCCGAAAGCTTTGACGCATTATTCGGTCACCTCAATTTTATAACCTAATCCACGAACTGTTTTTATATATACCGGATTTTTCGGGTCCTTTTCCATTTTTTCTCTTAATTTGCTGATATGCACATCCAGAACTCTGGTATTTACACCATCGGCATAGTCCCACAGTACATCCAACAGATATTCCCGTTTTAAAACTTTTCCCTGGTTCCGTAATAAAATAGCCAGTAACTCGTATTCCTTAACCGTTAAATCAAGCAAGTTTCCTTTTTGATAGATCTCGTACTTGTCAGTATCTATAACAAAGTCTCCAAATTCCGTAGCTTGCGTTTTATCCTCCTGCGGCTGGATTTGCTGGCGCCGTAATATAGCGCGCACCCGGGCGGTCAGTTCTTTCACGCTGAACGGCTTGGTCACATAATCATCCGCCCCCATTTCCAAGCCCACCACTTTGTCAATTTCCTCATCCCGCGCCGTCAACATGATGATAGGAGTATAATCGTGATTGGAGCGCATCTCCCGGCAAATCTCCAATCCATCTTTACCCGGCAGCATCAAGTCCAGAATAAGCAGATCCGGTTTTTTATGTTCAATCAGCTGCCAGGCTTCATCACCATCATAGGCAGCTATTACTTCAAAACCTTCCTTGGAAAGATTATAGGTAATCAGCCTGACCAGACTCTCTTCATCATCAACCACCAATATTTTGCCCCGCATAAAATCACCTCATTTTTAGAGCTTTATTTAATCCTATACTGAATAACAGAACAAGCAAATATATTTTAGCCTTAAAACAGAGATTTTACCAAAAGAGGACAATATTTTAACAGTCTATTTACAAACCGGATAAAAGAGGATGGTCCTTATGGCACGGTAACTGCCGTCTTCCAAGGACCATCCATAAAACCAAAAAGTCGTCATATTGCTAGTCTTTAAACCAGCTGCCTCCGATAAATTCGCGTAAGATGGAATTAGGAGGAATCTCAGCGCCTTTTACCGGCCGGAAATAGCTGAGAAATTTCAAAAGTCTCTTGGCTTCCAGGTGTTCCGGATATTGCGGTGAAATTTCCCTGAGCAGTGCTTCCACATGATTTTTAAGCACCGACAACTCATATACCAGAGAAGAGTTGAAAATCACATCGGCATTCTCCTGATAAGGAAAGATATTTCTTTCTTCACCACGCCGCACCGATGGCCAGCGTCTCATGGTTTCCAGCGCATTGTGCCCCCTGGTACGATTATCGCGCACCATGCGTCTGATCAAACGGCTGTCAGTAGTTGGAATACGATTGGTGTTGTCCAAATTAAGCTGGGTCAGAGCGCTCACATAAATTTTATATTTCTGCTCCCGCGGGATAACCTCGGTCAAGCGATCATTAAGCCCATGGATGCCTTCAATGATGATTGGTTCACCCTCCGGCACCCGCATCGGAAAGCCTTCCGGTTCGCAGCAGCCGGTTTTAAAATTGTATATAGGAATTTCCACTTTTTCACCGGCAATAAGCTGAGATAATTGGGTATTGAATAATTCCAGCTTCAGGGCATCGATCGATTCAAAATCGAGTTCTCCATTCTCATCCTTGGGAGTCAGTTTTCGGTCTATGAAATAATTATCCAATGAAATAGAAACCGGCCTGCGCCCGTTGACCCGGAGCTGCACCAGCAAGCGCTGCGCAAAGGTGGTCTTGCCCGATGAAGAAGGACCGGAAATTAACACCAGCCGGATTTGGGGATTTTTACAAATGTTATCAGCAATATAGGCGATTTTTTTCTCATGCAGAGCTTCATTGATCCTCATCAAGTCTCCTACCGCTCCCCGGGCTACGATATCGTTCAAATCGGCCAGATGACTGGTCTGAAGCATTTCCGCCCATTCCCGGGTTTCCCGGAAAACACTGGCCAATTTGGGTTGGGGAGTATAGGCGCGCAAAACCCCGGGTTGATCTTTTTCCGGAGTCTGCAATATTAAGCCGGGCGCATACGGTATAAGGCGCACCTTATCCACAAAACTGGTACGCGGCAGCATATAGCCATAAAAGTATTCATAGAAACCATCAATTTCGTAAAGATGTACTTCGACCTTATTTCTGAATTTCAGTAAGCGGGTTTTATCGTCCTGACCCTGCCGGGCAAATATAGCACAAGCCTCTCCGGTCGGTACCATTAGTTTATGGACCGGCCAGTCAGCTGCAATTATTTGCTCTACCCGTTTTTCAATGGAACTTATTTCCTCTTCGGTACAGCTGCCCTCTGCAAATTCACAGTAAAGTCCATTAGACAAGGAATGTTCTACTACTAATCTGCGTTCCGGGAAAAGCTCCCGGCAGGCTTTCAGTAAAATAAATACGGCCGTACGCCGGTAAATGCTTAAACCGATTTCAGTGGAAATATCCAGCAGTTCCACCTCACAAGGTGATTCAAAACGATAGTATAAATCTATCAGCGTATTATTGATAACTCCCGCCATCACCGGGTAAGGCAGCCTACTCTTCAATTGATAGTATAATTGTTCCAGGGTAGTCCCTTTATCAATATGAACAGGCCCCAGATTTTTAATCATTATTTCGATTTCTTTCAAATCCGGATCATGATTTCCGCTGTTCATGTTCCCCCTCCTTTGCTATGCTACATTATATAACATTATAGCAAAAATGAACCTGTTATCCTGGTATGAAAAAATAGCCCTGAAAGATTCGACTTTCAGGGCGCAGAGCGTCAAGAAAAAACCAATAGCTGCGTTATTAAAGCAAGTCCGCTCAATCAGCGTACCTCATGTACGCCTCAAGCACGATCTTCCCTTATACTTTGCTCTTGAACTTATTTGCGAATGTCATCCTTCGGCTTTGCCTCCGGATGACATTCGCAAATAAGTTTAAGAGCAAAGTATAAGGGAAGATCGTGCTT
>DHSK01000194.1 GCA_002408445.1 Syntrophomonas sp. UBA5288 | reverse complement strand
GGATAGCGAGGATCCACTATATGCGGTGTCGTAACTATCCTCTAGCGGCTCTGGCCCCGGTGCATTGAGGGATTTCACGTATGCATGGGCATCACCATTCTTAACCACAATCTTATCTATTATCATTTTTACTAAACGTTGTTTATCATAAAAGTCCAGGTCATCAATTTTACCGCCTACTTTTTGGGACAGTTCCTTTATGTAATCAAAGTTTTCCATAGATAGGGTTTCATTTGACCGCTGACGGTTAATTGTTTTGAGCCTGTCATGCATCGTGCGTATACGGGCTTGTATGCCTTTCATGCGTTTATCCATCTCAGATTCATCTATGTAGCCCTTCTGGTACATCGTAACAAGTCTATCCTTTTCATTTTCTGCAGCAGTTAAAGCATTATTAAGCTCGGTGAGTTCCAACTCAAAGTTCTTGGCGCGGCTGCTCTGGTTGTTAGCCTCTGCCACTAATAGCTCTGGCTCCATTAGCCAAAGTTTGACTTTCCCCCATACCGAGGATTCAATTTCATCAGCCTTAACAATCTCGTTATGACATATACCATTTATGCGGCCAGAACAACGGTAGTATCTAAGATAATATTTTTTTGTTTTACTCAGAGTGCGTGTTCCATTGTATGTACTGTTACATTCACCACATTCAATTAATCCGCTTAAGAGATATTGTCCTATAGCTATTCCTGGTTTCCTGCGTCTGGCATCTTTCAGTATATCCTGTACCCGCCAAAATAAAGTGTCCTCGATGATGGGGGGGATATTTATCGGTATCCATTCACTCTCAGGCCGGAGGCTGCGGCGTACCTTGTCGCTGTCTTTTTTAAAACGGTTATTTTTTACCCCTTCAGAGTTATGTTTATTTAAATATATGGTACCTAGGTAATCCTGGTTTTGTAGGATGCGTTTGGCAGTTGCCTTGGTCCATTGAGAATTACGGGGGGAGGGTATACCCATTTCATTCAGGCGGGTGGCCACAGCATTATAGCTGGCCATTTCATCAGCGACCCAATTAAACATTAGTTTAAGTATACGTGCCTGTTCTTCATTAATCACCAGATAGGAATCCACGTAATCATAACCATATACTCTGGGGTTATGGGTCATTTTGCCTTCCTTCGCTTTTTGCAGCTTCCCACGTCTGCTTCTTTCCTTGATCTTTTCCTTTTCATATTCGGAATAAGCCCCGCGCATTGCGTAAAAAAGCCTGCCCTCGGGGGTATTTTGAAACTCCACATTTACGAATATCAGATGTGCACCAGAGTTTTCTACTGTATCAGTTGCTATCAGTTGGAGAGCTAGTTTCCGTGCAAAACGATCCGGATCAAGGCATATAAAATAATCGATCTTAATTTCACTTAGCATATCAAAGGCGCTATCCAGTCCGGGACGGTTCAATATTTCACCGGAGATTCCTTCATCAGAAAATTCATATATTTCATTGGCTCCTAATTCTACGGCTTTAGCTCTTCCGGCTTCGACCTGGGAGGCAAGGGAATAGCCGTGCTTGGCTTGGTCTTCAGTAGATACTCTGGAATAAACGATTGCTCGCATGTGTCTGCACCCCTCTCTAGGGCTAGTATATATCGGATAGCTTCAAAAAAACACTCATTATCTGTTCCTACGAAATGATAATAAATTCTCATACTTACCACCTCAGGTAAGCATATGAGAATTTCAGATTGTCCTATGATGCCACATTTTAACAAGGACCAGATGATAATCAACTTTCGCCAGTTCACTATCCCTCTGAAGCCTATGAGCTCCAGAGGGTGCTGGATTTTTAAATAAAAAACCCTGTATTGCCTTAAAACCCAGATGTAGCATTTATATGTTTGCTTCTAAGCTGTTCGGCCTTTTCTAAACGCTCATGAAATTTGGTCAATTTATTAACTCGATCTGATCTTTCTTGTGATACGACATTTTCAAAAACCTGAATAGCTTTTAATAGTACTCTAATTTCGTTATCATAATCTTTAGCCTTACGATATAAAATTGCCAGACGATCATAGGGATGATTGCCATCAAAATTGTTTTCTATCATCAATTCGTATAATCTTATAGCCTCTGTAATATTGCCTTCCTTTTCAGCTGCTTTAGCCGATGACAGACGATTGGAAACAATGTACTGCTGTCGGCAGTTTAAATATACTTGTGCCGTTGCCAGACAATCACTTAATGCCCGGTGGGCATCATCGGAGGATATATGCATTTCCCTTCGAATAGTATCAAGCTTATGATTTTCAAAATGCGGAAAATATTTTCTACTTAAAAGGAGTGTGTCAATAATAGTGAGGTTTATAGAATCGTTGCAATTAGCCTCAAGAAAACCGATATCGAAGGGGGCGTTATGTGCTGCAACAGGTAAACCAGCAATAAAGGTAATTAATTCGGGCATTATATAATCAATAGTAGGGGCACTTTTCACCATATCATTTGTTATCCCTGTCATTTTGATAATAGACTTAGGTATTGATATTTTGGGGTTTACTAGGGTGATAAAAGTATCATGTACTTCTCCGTTCAACATTTTTACAGCTGCTATTTCGATAATTCTATCTTTATAAGGGGATAGTCCGGTGGTTTCAAAATCAATGACAGCGAGATCGCTATAGACTGGTTCGTGAATAAATGACTTTAAAATAGTTGATTTTTTTAATTTTATTTCTGCTTGTTCCTCTGAACCGTTATTAATAAGGACTTTTTTTAGAAAATCAAGAAACATAGTAACCCCCCCATCTCAATCCTAAATAAAACAGCATATAACAGGTTTTGCCAAAACCCCTCATCCATAAACTGTAAATATACATATATAGTACAAAGACTGCTACTCAGCAGCAGTCTTTGTACTATATATGTATATTTCACTCTTCGCAAATGAGCAGTTTCAAGCTGCAATACATCTATTTTTGCTTCAATTCGATCCAACGCAGAGATAAGCCGTTCGTGCCTGAATCGCACGGAAGTCATATAATCCACGAATCTTTTCGGTTATTCATTTTACATGCTAATTTGTGATTGTTTAAGCTCAATTTGTCCTTCTTTTAGATTGCTTATTATAGGATTATATTTTATTTTATTATTTTACTCAGCGCCGCTTTCGCGACGTTGAGAAGTTTTCCTTTGCCGTACTAACAAACATTGGGGCCCCAACTCCCCTGCCTTCCCTCCTTTCCTTATTTAACCTCAAACGAAGCGTCAGTAACTACCCCGATAATATCAAGATCATTAATGTTAACACGTTCTGATTGGTATCTTGGATTATCTGGGTCTAGGAGAACCTCATCATTGAAATACCTAACACGTCTAATACGAGCAGAACCATCCTTGGTCTTAACAATGGCCACCTGGCCGTCTTCTGCAGTGGTCTGTTTCTTTACAGTGACTATGTAGTCCATATATAGGCCACTGCCGGACATACTGTCGTCAGGTACTTTAAAGCATATACAATCCATCTGCTTATAATCCATCTTATCCGCAGGGACGTAATGCCAGCCAATGATGTTGGATTCGGCTAAGATTTCTTCTCCTTTTACATCCAGTTTATAGACTGGAACTGCCACCATTTTAATAATTTTAAATCCATCTTTAGCCAGATCCTTAAGATCTGAAAATGATTTTTTTACTATATCCGTAGATACAGTACTCTCCTTTGGTTTTGGAGTTTGATTTAGGCCCAGAAGGAAGTCAACCGTAACTGCATAATATTTTGCAAGAGCCTGCAAAACCTCATTATCAGGTTCACTTCTTCCTGTCTCATAATGAGAATACCGAGCCCTGGAAATTCCGATAACAGTAGCCACTTCTTCTTGTGTTTTGTTCCCTCTAAGCTGTGCTAACCGTCTTCCCAAAGCTGGATTACCAGCCATTCTCATCACTCCATTTCATATATTTATTATCTGATACAAGATGTATCCTTGCAATAAATGATAAAAAATGTATCGTAGACTATTGACGATACCGAATGTATCGGTTATAATTCAAATAGACCTGATACAAAGCGTATCAAGGAGGTGATATAAGTGCAAAGAAAACGAATAATTAGCGAAAGAAATAAATTAAACAGAACCCGAAAAGATGTAGCTAAAGACCTCAATATATCGGAGGTGTATGTCAGAAAGCTTGAAACAGGTGCTTCTAACCCTGGCAGAAAAACATTAATCGCATTTGAAAGATATTATGGTGTTTCTATGAAGGAGCTATTCCCAGATATTTTTTTGCCTAACAGCGATACCGAGTGTATCAGAGCGATTAATAACAACAACAAATAACAACAACATACGAACCGGTACCGACTCATAAACAGTTTACCCGAGTACTGGCTGAGATAAACATTTTAAAGGAGTAATTGTTTTGGCTAAAACAATGAACACTGTTGACCAAAACCTATATTTCCACCCGGTAGTTGGTCCCGGTTCTGGCGAATAATATTCCGCGAAATTGACGGAAAGGAGAATATCATGGCTACGAAGACCGCAAGCAGACCAAAGACAAATATGAAAATAACGTACCATTTTACAGGTCAAGACCCTGACTGTATGCGCAAAGCACTTCAATATGTCCTTTCCAAAGATTCTATCCAGGTTAAGTCTCAGCCAGGAGCTTTAATTTCAGTTGCAAAGGATCCTTTATCAATATAACTGTATCACTCTATTTTGTAGCATTACACCAGTTTAAACCGACATTTGAAGGGAGGTGAAGAAAAGATGGAAGCTATACAGCAGGAAGTAGGTAGCATGCTGAAGGAGGCCCTTAACCGGGGTGATATGCCAGTCAAATCCTTGGCCATGGGAACAAACTACTCCACCGACGCTTTTTACATGGCCATGAAAGGAAAACGTTCGACGCCGCAAGATGCCCGAGAACGAATTGCATCACTCAACATCCTTGGAGGTCTGGCTATGGCCCTGGAAATGACTGGCTACAAGTTATTCAATTATTTTTCCGGGGACAGGCATCCACAAACCCTGATTAGACGGGTGGAAAAGGAAGACAGGGAGGCTGATGCTGCAATGCACGACATACCGTTTGTACTTATCGACAAACAAACAGCTCAGGACTTAAGCCCGGAGGACAGGCTGATGGTACAGAATGCGGGGAAGGAAATATGCGACCGTATATGCGCAGATCTGAATCTGGTTTGTGAGCTAGATGATACATTCCAGCTTGGTCTCGTGGATTACCTTTTAGACAAAAAAGAAAAGACCGCTATTCCAGCGGTCAGATAAAAATTACTTAACTAAAGTATACACTGTCGCTGTCCCATCCGCAAGTCCCCAATAATGCACGGTGGGACGGCCTCCCCCCTACAGAATTAACACCCGGGCCGGCGGCTTGAATATTAGCCCCGCCCCCCTAAGAAAGGAGATACATAAATATGGATAAAGATAATCGTCAGGAATTAAAAAAACGCTTGGCAACCGAATATAACTTACCTCAAGGAGACCCAATTATCGAGGCAATGCTTGAGGCCGCCGCGATTTGTACAGACCGCGGATATGCAGAAATGGAGCCGATTAGAGAGAAGTACCAGGATTTGGTATGCCCATGGTGCTCAAAGTTGCATCACCGAGAAGAATGTCTGGAGCAGTTCCGCAAATACCAGGATGGGACCCTGCCATGCCCGTGGTGTGGTGAAATACACAAGAATGAAGCCTGTCCTGCTCTTGGCCCTAATAAGCCCAATAAGGAAAATCCTGACCAATAGATCCGCCCCAGGCCCTTCGGGGCCTGCTGGGAATAAGGAGCTGCACATGAAAGATGAACTATATGCGGTTTGTGAAAAATGCAGAAAAGTAACCGAACAAAGCGTGGATAACCTGTTGAGTATTAACCAAGGACTACAGAGTGAGCTTAATAAAGCCCAGGAGTTAATCATTTGTGCCGGCGGCTGGATAGATCAGCATTGGGGCAGTCATTATGATTTACTGCCCACTTGGGCAAAAACAATTATGGATGAAAGTCGGATTTTATCATCGCGAGAGGAGGAAACCAATCGTGACAAGAAGAGCAGTAGGCTTTGATAGTTATTATTCAGGGCAAGCCCAGCACCTAATCGATTGGGAATATAGCCAGTTGAAAAAGCAGGGAAAAATCGCCTATATGGACGTAACCAGTGCAGACATTAAGCAGATGGACAGACCTTTTTATTTAAAGGCATGGGACAAGGTACGAGCTTTTCTTAACCGGCCAACGGTGCAGGTATTATTGTTCCTGGCCGTGACGGGACTGTTTACGGGCGAGTAGGAAAGTGAGGATATCTTATGAAATACACTATCGAAAGCATTGGCGATATACCACATGTTCAGAATGTTGAAAAAGGCTTAGGAGTGTATATGAACGGTGCCATTTTCAAAAATGATGTTATATCAAAGGTTGTTGTTTTTAAATTTGCAGGAAGCGATGAACCTTCGATATTCGTTGAATTATACATGGGTAATATTAATGTTGCTACTTGGATCGTAAAAGAAGTTGTTATCACTGAGGATAGGTATCTTCCTCAAGGAGAAGAAAAAGAAGGCAGATTGCATGGTTATACTATTAGACTGCCATATGATTTTGAAAAGTGATGTAAAGGAACTGGAGGTGGCCGCGAAGTGATGTTATTTAGACCAGAACACGCTCAAATGATTCTCCGGAGGAAAAAAAAACAGACTCGGCGGACTGGCCGGAAACGCTGGAAGGTTGGAAAGATATATCAGGCTAAAACCGGCCATAGAGGATCAGAACCATTTGCATATCTGATGATTACAGGCCTTCACCAGGAATTTCTGGGGCAAATTACTGACCAGGATGCACACCGGGAAGGTTATCCTCACATTCCGGCCTACCGGAAAGTATGGAAAAAGATTAACGGCCATTGGGATCCGCACATGCTGGTTTGGGTAGTTGATTTCGAGCTGTCCACGGAGGTTGAATATCGGGCCCAGCGGAAGGGGGCGGCTTAGATGATGAAAGCAATCACCGTATGGCAGCCCTGGGCTTCACTGGTTGCTATCGGCGCGAAAAAATACGAAACCCGGAGCTGGGCAACATCGTACCGAGGCCCAATAGCTATTCACGCAGCGACGAAAAAACCGCACCTTGTTGCTTATCCGCCTGTTGATGTTGCAATACGATCCGCGGAAGTGCTGGGTTTCCCAGCCGACATAAGAACCGTTGACGCTCTTTGCTCTTTGCCGCGGGGATGCGTTATTGCTATAGCAGAACTGGTCGAGTGTTGGAAGATAGTCGACAGATATTACACCGTATATCCAAAGGTCGGAGATGCTAGATGTATAGAGGCTAGCGGTAAAACGGGCAATGTTGAGGGTGACGAAATACTATTTGGTAACTGGACACCGGGCCGGTACGCTTGGCAGCTGGAGAACGTGCACCAGCTGGTTACACCTATCGAGGTCAAGGGTCATCAGCGGCTCTGGAACTGGCAACCACCTGAGGAGGTGCAATATGCTTAATCAGGCAATAAAGAAGCTTAAGGCGGAAATGGAGAAGGATAGTAATTCATATGTCCAGGTGGTGGGTGGATTCCTGCTGCAGCACCTGCAGTCCAATCCGGAATCAGCTGAAAAAATATTGGCAGATGATAAGTCAATCGCTAAAAGTTTAGACGCAATGCGGAAGGCAGCTGAAAAGAAAAAAGTCGGAAGCTGTGCGGTCCTCACGGATCAGGAAGGGTTCGAAATAGTCTTAAAATACTTCGGCATTGAACATGCAAAAATAGCGCCATCTGTTGAGCTAACTCCACCGGCACAAAAGGCGGAGGGCCCTAGCATCGTGGATTTTGATATCCGGTTGGA
>DHSK01000182.1 GCA_002408445.1 Syntrophomonas sp. UBA5288 | reverse complement strand
AGGAGGTATAGTATATGAAAAAGAACCGAATATTTTCCATCTATTTATTGCTATTTATTCCTTTTGTTTTATTGATTTTCGCTATTCCCTTTGCCATAATTTATGGGATGACCTTTTTGCTCTTCTGGCCCATCATGAGTCTTTTTCTTTTTTCAGCCTGTTTGCTGTATGCTTATTATATTGAATATGACAATATCAAACGAGCGAAGCTGTAGTGGCATTGCAAGATGTGGTAACCATAATATCTAAAAGCCTGGCTTTATTGCCCTGGTAGTTAATACTGCAATAAACTGGTTAGTCAGATCTTTACCCAGCCTCTGCAAAAAGAAGTTATGGCTGAATTCTATGAAGCTGCTGGTCTGTAACAATAATTTTTTTCTTGCCTTAAATTACCATCCTTTCGTTTATCTATATTAAAAAATCGAAGCAGAGTTCATTCTGCTTCGATTTATTTTAATATCCTTTATTACGATATAATAATATAAGGATACCCAGTTTGCAAAAAATGAATGATCCTGTCATAATATATAAGTAAAAGAGCCTATATCTCCTAAAAATTAGGAAATAATAGATGCAAAATTTTAACAAATTGAGGGAGGCGGTATAAATTAAATAAGACCAAGCTTATTATCGGCACTGCTACGGGATCATATTCTGATCATAAAATGTTTTAGAACTACCATGAAAAATATTTTATAAATGTTCAAGAAACGAGTCTGCTTTTTCCCCAACAACAATTGAAAATTAGATAAAGAGATGGAGAGTATTACTTATCCTTCTTTCTGCTAAGGAATAAGTCGATAAGAAGCAAAGGAAGTGAAGGGGAATGGAATGGATCCAGAACATTAGAGGATGGAATGAACACTGTATTCCACAAGATGCAACAATTAATGTGGCAGGCAGCTTTTTTTGTACTTCCGGGATAGAGGAAATTACGATAGTAGATGCAGATAGACGGCCCTTGGGTTTGATGACAAAACAGGATTACATTTGCAATACCCTGCAAGAAAATACGCATTTATCTGTAATAGATTGTAATTTAAACAAATCATGGAAGCTCATAAGTGAGCGGCAAATTTTGCCGCAGTTGTTGCTTACCAAAGCTGATTACTTCCTGCGAGTGGATGACGGGGGTTGTTTTATAGCTTCGATTCCGAAATGGAAGTTAGTGAATGAATATATAAACGGAAATGAAACCCCGAGTTTTTTAATAGGACATGGTTTGGTAGGAATTGTCGATTCAGCAGGAGATAAGGTATATCTGAAAAGTGACCAGGTTGAAGATTCCTTTATGGATGAAAGTTTTTTGGATGCTTTTTGTCGGTCACCGCTTTGGGCAGGCCTGATAAAAAATACTCAAGAAAGTACCAGTATGATGGGGGACGAATTCCTTTGGGCCAATAATAATTGGACCGTTTTCACTTTACCCATATATGAAGATGATAACTTGCTTGGTGTAATCGGAATCTTTTATCGTTCTCCCGGAATGCGGGCTATTAAACGGAAAATGAAACAATTGGATGAGATAAATAAGGAATTCTCTATCATATTCGAAACGTCTTTTGATGGATTTACCATCACTGACGGACAGGGACGTGTGCTGCGCGTTAACCGGTCCCATGGGCGGTTGACAGGTATTAATCCTCAAGACATGGTCGGGAATCTTATTTCTGACTGTGTAAAGGACGGGCTTTTTTCCAATCCTGTTACCATGCGGGTATTGCAGGAAAAACGCTCGATTACAGTTCAACAGCGGATGCAGAATGGCAAGCATCTCCTTGTTACAGGTACTCCGGCATTTGATGCCAATGGCAATATAATTCGGGTTGTTTCCAATGTGCGGGACATCACTGAGTTGAAAACGTTGCAGGATAAATTGGCAGAGAAGGAACAATCCTCCGAAAGATGCCTTATGGAATTGAAGCATTTGCGTAAACAGCGTTTATACCATGATAAAATTATTGCTGTGAGCGAGCCTATGAGAAACATCTTAGCAGAAGTTAAGCAGGTGGAAGATAAAGATGTAACCGTAATACTTCTGGGTGAGACCGGTGTAGGTAAGGGAATAATAGCCCAGGCTATTCATCAATCCAGTAAAAGAAAAAATGAGCCCTTTATTGATATTAACTGTGGAGCAATTCCCGAAAATTTGCTGGAGTCAGAACTATTCGGTTATGTGAATGGTGCTTTTACCGGAGCCAGGAAGGGCGGCAAACCCGGTATTTTTGAGATGGCGCAGCATGGAACTCTGTTTTTGGATGAGATAGGAGAACTTCCGCTGGGTCTTCAAGTTAAGTTGCTGAAAGCGTTACAGGAAAAGCAAATAAGGCGGATTGGAGGAACCGAGCCTATTCCGGTGGATGTTCGTATTATGTGTGCAACCAACCGGGATTTAAAGCAGATGGTAGCAGATGGCGATTTTAGGGCGGACCTTTATTACCGGCTTTTTGTAGTACCTATTTATATACCGGCCTTGCGCAATCGCAGGGAAGACATTGTACCTCTTTTAGAATATTATCTGGACAAATTTAATCAGAAATATAACTGTTCCAAAAAGATAACTCCAGAATTGCTGAAAAATTTGTTGCAGTACTCCTGGCCCGGCAATGTACGGGAATTGGAAAATCTGATTGAACGTTTGGTGGTGTCTGAGCCCTCAACTTTAATAAGTGGTGAACATGTTCCGGAACTTCGTAACCTTAAAAAAACCTATTATGATAATAATGCGAATGAAGGGACGGAAATGGAAATCATTCCCTTGCGCCAGGCGGTGGAGGAAACGGAGAAACATTTGATTAGAGAGGCTCTTAAAAGATACGGCAGTATGGGCAAAGCCGCCAAGTCGCTGGGACTTGATCGTACCACGGTTTTGCGCAAAATAAGTAAGTACCAGATTCCTTATGCCTATACCAAAAATTAGGACTTGAGATTCTTTGCACAGGTGTGTTTAAACGCACACCTGTGTTTTTTTAATAATACCGGCATTCCGTCCGCCGTTCGGTGCGGAGGTGCACAGTTGAAGATTATTTCCGCCTATTTGATATGAGTTTTAAAGAATTTAGAATTTGCGGAATGTCGATTTTATGGCTTTTGTAAGGAATTACAGAAGCATTTTCCTTTTTGGCATGAATATTGCTTATAAAAAAGGCATACCGTAACATTACAATCTAAACTCTTAAAAGAAAGAAAGGAGGCGAAATCATGAAGGCACTTGAAGGAGTAAGAGTTATTGACCTTACGCAAGCTTACAGTGGCCCTTTTTGTACCATGCACCTGGCAGATCATGGCGCAGAGGTAATTAAAATCGAAAGACCTGGTATGGGGGATCAGACCAGAGACTGGGGCCCTACTAAAAATGATTGCAGTGCTTATTATGCATTTTTAAACAGGAATAAAAAAAGCTTGGAATTAGATTTAGGTTCACAGGAAGGTAAAGACATATTATTCAAGCTGGTTAAAGATGCTGACGTGGTTTGCGAGAATTTTAAGGTTGGGACTATGGACAAGCTGGGTGTAGGTTATGAGGAATTGAAGAAAGTAAATCCTAAAATAATCTACGCATCAATTTCGGGATTTGGTTTAACAGGTCCATTGTCCAAGTTGCCTGCTTATGATATCGTTGCTCAGGCTATGAGCGGTTTAATGAGTATAACTGGTTTTGAAGAGAGCGGACCTACCAAAGTTGGACCTTCCATTGGTGATAATTATTCTGGTGCCTATCTGACCATTGGTATTTTAATGGCGCTATATCACCGGGAAAAGACTGGTGAGGGACAACGCTTGGATGTGGCAATGATGGATACACTGTATTCCGTTCTGGAGAATGCAATTGTCAAATATACAGTGGGTGGATTTGTTCCAGGGCAGGAAGGAAATGCTGATCCATCCATCACTCCTTTCGACTCGTTCCAGGCTAAAGACGGCCTCATTGTCTTAGGTGTTGGAACTAATGGCCTGTGGGCAAAACTATGTAAGGCAATGGGCAGAGAAGACTTAATAAATAATCCCCTCTATGAGAATAATATTAAGCGTGGCGATAACTACCTGCCTGGCTTAAAAAATGAAATTGAAGCTTTCACCAAAACCAAGACCAAAGCAGAATTGGAAGAACTTATGGTAGGATCCGGTATTCCGTTTGGACAAATTCTTAATGTCGGAGAGGTATCGGAACATCCGCAAACCAAGGCTAGAGAAATGCTGGTAGAAGTGGACCATCCGGTAATTGGAAAAATGAGAATACAGGGTGTTCCTATTAAATTGCATAATACACCGGGAAGTGTTGATATGCCGGCCCCATTACTGGGACAGCATAATGAAGAAATTCTTGCGAAGCTGGGTTATTCCAAGGAATCCATTAGTGAATTAAAGGATAAGGGAGTAATCTAGGCTCTGTGAATTATAGGTAGAGTTTATCCATTGTGTTGTATTAGCAATTTTATGCTAAAAAAATACAGTGAATGCTATATAAAATAAATTGGGAGGTAGATTAAATGTACAAAGCAGTTCAAAGAGTAAGAATGTCAGCCAAAGACGCACATTACGGCGGTGG
>DHSK01000087.1:7254-14216 GCA_002408445.1 Syntrophomonas sp. UBA5288 | reverse complement strand
ATGAAAATGAGTATAAGAGATAGGTTATGCCGGGTTGGGGTATTAAGCACGCTTGCACCCCGGACTTGCATTAGTATAGAGCGAATATTGTAGTTGCATTTGTTCCCCTCTTATGCTCTGCGTGGTTGTCATTATTAGGATCTGTGTTAATCATAATTAATCAGTGTCCTTCTGTGTTGAATTTTTGTATTAATAGCCCAGTATTTGCTGGTATACCTTTATGTAATCCTGGACCATGCGGTTTTGACTGAATTTTTCTTCTACCCATTCCCGGCAGTGGCGGCGGTCGATGGTTTCGATACGCTGCACGCAGCTTACAGCTTCTGCTTTATCCTGAACCAGGTAGCCGGTTTCACCGTCTTTAATAACTTCCTTCATGGAGCCTCTATCATATGCTAGCACCGGGGTCCCACAGGCCATGGATTCGATAACACTCAACCCGAAGGGCTCTTCAAAATTGATAGGATGCAACAAGGCATAAGCATTGGCGAGCAGAACATTTCGTGCTTCCGGTCCTACCGAACCAACGTAAACCACACTGCCGTTATCGATATACGGTGCGATTTCGGTTTGAAAGTAGGACTCATCCTGGATTATTCCTGCCACCATAAGTTTCCTGCCTGATTCACGGGCAATTTGGATAGCTTCGTGGGTTCCCTTATCCGGATGGATTCTTCCGAAAAAAAGCAGATAGCTGCCGGGTTCGGACTTGAAGGTAAAAAGACCGGTATCAATACCGTGGTAAACCGTAGCGATATAATCCAGCAGCGGACTACGGTCGGCATTACTGATGGATACAAAATGGGTGTTGCCATTATAGGTGCTATAGACCGGGAGAATCTTGGGACTGGAAAAACCGTGAATAGTGGTAACCACCGGAGTTTTTACCAGCTGGCTGTACGTTAAAGGCAGGAAATCAAAATGGTTGTGGATTAAATCAAATTTATGGGCCTGCTCAAACAAATGAGCGATGTGCAGGCATTCCCATACTTTAGGATCCAGATCTTTATTTTCTTCATAAGGCTGCGGGCAGACATAATCCAGTTGCCCCTGGGTAAGAGAATCGCCCGTAGCAAAAAGAGTCACCTCAATGCCATTAGCCACCAGACCTTCTGCCAGCAGAGATACGATATTTTCCCACGGACCATAATGCCGGGGAGGTGTACGCCAGGCTATGGGAGAAAGTAAAGCAATTTTCATAACGAGCTCCTGTTCCATGATTGGTATGAAAATACCGTTTTTGTCATTGCTATGAATAATGTTTTTTTGTCATCACTGAACGCAGTGAAGAATCTTGCCGGTATTGAGGATTAACAAGGGAAGGATCCTTCGTTAACACTCAGGATGACACATTTTCGTTGGTGGTTGTGTCCTTTTGTGTTGAATTATTCCGGGTGCTCCGCGTTGACTATGTTCTTTTTATATTGTTGGTAAAGCCGGCGCAGGTTATACGTGGGATTGATATAGAATTCATTTTGATCCATACCGTGAAAAATATGGGAATATTGATGAGAAATCGGTTTGAACGGCAGGGGGCAGAACGAGTCATATTCCATGAAGGTATTTACCGCCGGTTTGGGAGAACCGTCATGGCGGAATAGTCCAAAGTGGCGTTCATGAGGATTAAGATCCAGGGGAGGCTTGGTCCATAAAGCCGGAGAGTAATCGGCATAACACCAGCCCAGTGCACCGGTTGCCACCTGTTGCAGTAATTTCATAGCTTTATTATAATAGGCCAGACCTTCCGTTTCCGTCCACAGCGGACATGTGCCATATGACTCTGATGCCGGCAAGGGTGAAGCGATGACCGGTTGAGTGGGCAGACCAAATTCCTGAAAAAGAACAGGTTTGCCGCTCAGCCAGTTGGTGACCAGGGCTAGAAAAGGCAGGACATATACATCCTGAGGGGAAACCCAGTTCAGATAAAAAGGGTATCCATGCATACAGAGAAAATCACAGGAGAGAGCGGCATCCTGAGGCCACAGGTGCCGGTCCTCTTCCAGGTCTTCGGCATGCATTCCGAGGGTAACCGTTTTATTGCCCCCATATTTTTTTAACTGAACCGTCATAACCTTAAGCCAGTAATGAGCTGCGCGTCGGTCAGGCGGAATTACACAGTTGGATGATTCATTGCCCAAATCATAAGACCATACGGCAGGATGGTTCTTCAGGGCCAAACCTACTTTTTCCAGCTGCCATTTTTGAGCCTCTATAATATCGCTATCAATATAGAAATTGCGAATATTATTGCCGACCAGCGAGCCATTGCTAAATACGGGAAATCGATTTTTGCCAACCGACTTTTCCAGCATCCAGGCGGGCACCCAATTGACTCCGCTCATATGGCCGCAAAAAAAGGTGGGCATCAGCAAAAGCCGGTTCGAGTATGCAATATCTGCCACGGTTTTAAGGTTATCCAGGGCAGAGGCCGGAATATGTTCCGGGGTGGGCTGAAAATCTTCCCAGGTCAGGAATATGCGCACCAGTTTAAAGTTAAACTTAGCCAGCCGGTAAAAATCCTGCCGTACTTCGGCGGCATCGAAATGCTTCCACCAATACATGGCACTGCGGGCGGGCCAGTAATTTATTCCTATAATAAATTCATTTGCCTCAGTCATATCTAACCCCCTTTAGCAATAAAACCTTGTTTATATTATGCGAATTAAAGCGCACCAAAATTCAAAGCTAAAGCTTGATTCCAGCCGGGGGAATCTTTTCCTTGCAGTTCGCTGTACCCACTGAAAGGAAAGTTCTTGTGGGGGGGGAAAGATCTTAATTTTGACTGGCCGGGTCCTGACGTACCAGAGCAGTCAGCACCAGATCACCTTCTACTTTGCACAATATTTTGACGGGGGAATCCCAGCTATTGGCAAAGCGTAAGTCGGCTGTGCCCCATGAGACCGTAGCATCCCGCTCGGGGGCGGCATACAAGACCTTTAAGGAATGAGGATGTCTTTCGATAATCTGCAGCCTGGCTTCCAGGGCCAGGTTGTAAAGGGTACTGGCGGTCTGGCAGATACCACCGCCAACCCCTTCTACTACTTTCTTGCCGGAAAAAATAGCGGCTGTCTGGTAGCCTGTATCTGCGGTCCGGGGTCCGACCGTCTGATTGAAAGAAAAAACTTCTCCGGGTTGCAGTACCTTGCCGTTTATGCGGGCGCAGGACAGCACTATATTGGTCGTGCGTCCTGGAGGACTGTTTAGCAGACGGGTAAAATAACCGGCCATAACCTCTTCAGAATCAGAAAACACGGGGATAACTCCGCTTATGGCACCCCAGTTGCCGGCCGGTTTAAATTCCACCGGAGGCGGCGGGGGTGGAGGAGGAGTAACCGATGGCAGAGGATGAGTTTGGGAATAGGCAGGACTTTGCAGAATGAGTTTAGCGGCATAAGGATCGTAGCAAAGTTCATAATTGATTTCTTCCGCAACCAGGCGCAAAGGTACATATATCTCACCGTTTTCACTTACCAGCGGTGCGGTATCAGACTGCCGGATTTCGGAATTAACCAGATAATCGGTACGGTCCGGAAACATAGTTATGAAGGTGTCACGGTTAATTATCCTGATTTCACCTGGTTGGGCAAAAGCGTCACACTCAAAGATTGCGCGTAGTGACGTAAGTGAAATCATGGTTCGGCCATTGCAAATAAAAACAGGGCTGTTCAGTTCAGGCACATTGCCGTCCACCACTAACTGTAGCTGGTTTTCTGAGCCTGCTGCCGGTGCTGCTGCCAGACCCGTCCCATTTCCCAATATAAACAGGCATAACATTATTAAACTGGCAAAACATTTCTTCAATTTTTATTAATACCTCCATCCAACCTTTTTTTAAAAATCAACGGGAATGGCATAATAACTATTAATGCCTTAACCCATAAATATAGAAAGGCATGCTGAAATATTCATTAAAATTTATTAAAAATGATAAAATTGGAGGAAAGCGACAGAAGCCGGAGGCATGACAGGAGAGGAGAAAGATGACTGAGTTTTTCACTTTTACTAATATAGGCCGGCATTTCGATAACGGAGAGTTTATACAGGTATCGGGACGGGTGGAGCCAGGACAATTGTTAATGGTGCGGGGCCCATCCGGTTCAGGTAAATCGACCCTTTTAAAAATACTGGCAAGATTAATACGGCCCGAAGCAGGAAAAGTTTATTTTCAGGATCGGGACTGGAGGTCCGTTGCTCCTTTGGAATGGCGGCAGAGAGTGCAGTATGTATCACAGCAGCCGGTTATGTTTGAAGGTAAAGTTATAGATAATATGCTTCTCCCTTATAAACTTAATCAAAATAAACGGTTTGCCGGTTACAATCTGGATAAAATTAAAGAATTCTTTAATCAGCTTGATTTATCGGCCAATCTTCTCCAACAGGATGCCCAAACCTTGTCAGGCGGGCAAGCCGCCCGGGTTGCAATTATCCGGGCCTTAATGGTTAAGCCGGACCTGCTGTTACTGGATGAACCCACCGCCTATCTGGACGGTGACAGCAGTCAAAAGGTTAACCGGCTTATGCAGGAATGGGTGGGTCAGGGTGAACATGCTATAATCGAAGTTTCTCATCATGACCAAAACGTGGATGAATTACCCGGAAGCAAGATCTTAACCATAAATCCCGGCAAAGGAGAATCCCGGCATGAATTATAGCTATATTCCCATTTCCAATACGCAGCTGGCCATGAGTCTGGCACTGGTTTTAATAACCGGCCTGATCAGCACTCTGATGCAGCTGGGATTATTGAAGTCACTGTTATGGGGCACCTTCCGCGCTTTCATACAACTGACTTTAATAGGTTATGTACTGACCTATATCTTTGAAACCAACCGTTTGTATGTAATAGTGCCGATTATAATCCTGATGACTTTTGTAGCCAGCCGGGAAGCTACCCGCAGGATTAAAAAATCGCCGCATAATACTATGCTGCTTTCCTTTTTGTCCTTAACCGCAAGTACCTTTATAGTCGGGTTAATTGTGGTAAGGCTGATTATCTCCCCCCAGCCCTGGTACTCGGCCCGGGTTATGATTCCTATCTTTGGCATGATTCTGGGCAACTCTATGAATGCCATAGCCTTATCACTTGATCGTCTGTATGCGGAAATACATGCCCATGTCAATGAAGTAGAGCAGCTCCTGTGCCTGGGAGCTTCGCCCTGGGAGGCATCCCGGGAATATGTGAGCCGGGCCCTGCAGGCCGGTATGATGCCTACCATTAACTCTTTGATGATTGTGGGACTGGTAAGTCTGCCCGGGATGATGACCGGCCAGATATTAGCGGGGATGAATCCCCAGGATGCGGTACGCTATCAGTTTGTGGTGCTGATAATGGTTGCCGCAGCGGTAGCAATTGGTTGTTTGTGTATGCTGGGGCTGTCTTTTCGCAAAATGTTTACTGAAGATATGGCTCTGGTGGAACCGTTGCGGCATAACTGAATGAATTGCCGGGGGAAAGAGGTTATTTATTGCGAAAGCCCGCTGAAGCGGGCTTTGCTATGATCTTAAGCTGTTCTTTAACGTAGGCTGCCGGCTACAACTTAAACCCCCAGCTGTGATCTAACCGTGTTAATGTCCTGAGTGTCAGCCGGAGCAGCAGGTTTATACCAACCCTTCTGGGTGGCCAGTTGAGCTAATTGAAATTGAAATTGCTCATCGGAGTTTCTTATTTGCTGTAGGGTCTGCCGCAGTTGCTGGTTGGAGGTTTCGCTAATGGCATTGGCGTAACCGGTAAGACTTCCTTTCATCATGGAAAGGATATCATTAACCATTTCCTTATCCTGAATCTTGTTTGGCATTATATCATCTCCTTCTTAACCTAAAAATGTCAATAACTTTTGTCTGGTCTGAGAGGCAGATTGGGCAGATTGTTTAAACATCTGCTGAGCTTGCTGGTCACTGCACTGTTCGGAATAGAAGTTAAGCTTCTTTTCCGCATTTTCATGTGCTCCGATCAGGTGGCGTAAAGTTTGAAGTTCGAGTTGGGTTAAATTCATGGTAACACTCCTTTCAAAATTACTTCCTTTATATGATTTGAAAAAGCCCGGTGCAGTATACAGTAATTTATTTTTAAAATGGCGAAAAAATAAACCTGACCAATTAACCCGGGCTAATATTAAAATCAGCCTCGGTCAGTTTGACCAGGTTCTTAATCTGTAAAAAATTTTTATTTATCAGCCGATCATTACTTTTCCGTCCGGGTAACTGATACCGGCCTGTTTTTCCCGATGGGCCAGGGCATAACCGATCGTCAAAGGTCCCAGCCGGCCTACAAACATGGTGATAATAATAAGGATACGGCCCCAGGTATCCAACTGGGGAGTCAAGCCCAGCGTAAGGCCAACCGTACCCAAAGCCGAGGTCGCCTCAAACAGCAATCGTATAAAATCAAAATGATTGCTAAATGAAAGCAGCCAGGCGATTAATATGATAAAGGTCAGGGCCATTATAATAATACTCAGGGCGGTCAGAACATCATTATAGGTTAAAAGCCGACACGGCATGGAAAAGACCAAACCACAGAGCTTTAGCCCATCCCATGGAAGGTACCCAGTTCAGGGCAAGTATTAGAGCAGCTAGCAGCTCTATCGAAAATGAAAAAATTATCAGATAACGGAATATATCCACAATGCCTTCTACCGAGGTTTTGTTTAAAGCCGTCTGCATCAAGAGACGCTGGCGCAGTTGTATTTTTTTACCCAGCAATAAGGCAAAGAAAGTGGCAAAAGACATTATGCCCAGTCCACCGATTTGGATGAGCAGCAGAATTACTATCTTGCCGAATAAGGTCCAGTGGGTTCCGGTATCAACCACCACCAGCCCGGTAACACATACGGCCGAAGTGGACGTAAAAAGCGAGGTGAGAAATTGTCCGTTGCCATTCTGCACCGCCCAGGGGGTAGTTAAAAGTATGGCCCCCAGCAGAATAACTGCCGCAAATCCCAGCACCAGCAGTTGCGGGGGAG
>DHSK01000087.1:0-7068 GCA_002408445.1 Syntrophomonas sp. UBA5288 | reverse complement strand
CGGGGGAGACGACAATATTGTTTCCCCGTTTGATCGCCAGTATGGTTATTCCCTGTTTTTCACGCAGTTTCAAAGCCCGCAGCGATTTGCCTGCATAGATTTTGGGCGAAACCAGTTCAATAATACTGTAATCGGAAGATAGTTTGATCTGTTCGATTATATTTTGTGATATAAGGGTCCGGGCCAGTTTGAAGCCATATCTCTTTCCGGATAAATTACCAGATCGGCTCCGATTTTTTCAAGAACTTTGCCGTGCAGCTTATTCTGGGCTTTGGCCACCACCTGCTTAACCCCTATTTCTTTCAAGGTTATAGTAGTCAGTATATTAGCCTGGATATTATGTCCGATGGCGACAATTACCACATCATAGTTCCTGATGCCCAGTTGTCTCAAAGCCTGTTCATCCATAGCGTCTGCCTGTACCGCGTGAGTAGCGGCCTCGGCTGATTCGTTGACTCTTTCATTGTCTACATCGATAGCCAGAACCTCATAGCCATTGGAAGTCAGCTCTCTTATCAGGCTTTCTCCAAAACGTCCCAGACCTATGACTGCAAATTGTTTATTTTGCATAATTATAACCATTCCTTTCGCTACGCTCAGGCACAAAACAATATGAAAATACCTGTCTGAGCGTTATGCTTAATGTGGTCGTGCAGGTAAACTACAGAGCACGTGGAGAGAAGTGCGTCCCCCCTTTCGAGAGACCGCATAATTATATGTGCCGCTCTGCCTGTTCAAGCACAAATAAGTGTGGCATCGACCACGCAGATTTATATTTGTATAAACAACTCCCTTGTTTTGCTTAGGCGAGCAGTCAAGGCCTGCACGGCCACCATACTGTTTGAGAGAGGGAGTGTCTATGCTAAAAATTGTTTACCCCATTTGTTGTGGGATCGATGTTCACAAAACCTTCGTAATAGCTACCATTGCCACCACTGACCATGAAAACATTACCACCTATCAAACCAAACGCTTTTCCACCTTTACCCGGGATTTGAAAGCTTTAGCGGCATGGCTTTCAGTGCGCCATAGCCCGTATGATTTTGACAGCGATCTATTACATGCTTTCATCCGGTGAATTCTTCAACCCTGGACTGTATGAGAAAGCTCAATGCAAACCGGGATTCGTAGCTTCTTCAGAAGCGCATGCCGTAAAACTATTGCAGCGTTTGGGATATGTGGTTGTAAAAGAACCAGAATCTGCTTAGATTCTATTGATTTTTATCTTCTTGCTTAGGTCTGAACTCAGGCCTGCTTCCGTGTACCCTAATTCAGGCGTTTTCTCCGTCTTCAGCCTGCTACACTATTTTCAGATTTACTCTAATATTACCTCCTTGCTCATTAAGCATTGGAATATATTAGTATCATTTTTTTTGCTGTCAAACAGAAAATATTGCCTTCTTTAAGTAGTTTATATAGGTTAAGTACTAATATGCATTATTAGCGATTGCCCGACCCGGGACCATAAAATTTTGCTTAAATTTACAGCAAAATCATGAGTATAAGATATGAAGAACTTATCCATATTAAACGAAAAAGGGAGTGAAGTTGATGACAGTATTAGGGGATCCTTTTGTAGCCTGTGTACCGCGGCAAATGTCGCCGGAAGAAACGGTACAGGCATTAAGAGTGGATATTGCCGGTGAACTGGAGGCGATTATCGGATATGAAGCTCATGCCATGGCAACTGCCGACGCAAGAGTCAAAAAAGTGCTGTATCACATCGCCAATGAGGAAAAGCAGCACGTAGGAGAGCTGCAGCAGCTTCTCTATATCCTGAATCCCAATGAACAGAAATATATAACTCAGGGTATAGATGAAGTACAACAACAGCAAAACCAGAACTTCCAAACACCTATGCAGTAATAAAGTAACCAACGGTGAGGGTAAGATTATACATTAATACAGGAGGATATTTTAATGGATTTCGATAACTATGAAGATGAATTTGAGAGCTATAGTGCGTTTCTGGAACGAATGGGGCTGGAGGATACGGAAGAGAGTTTCGAAATGTTTGTAGACAGCCATATAACCAACCTCTAATATAACACCGGCAAAAGGTGCAATACTGTTGTACACCGCCCTGCGGCCTAGATATTGGAAAAGGCCGCAGGGCGGTTGTGTTCTCATATCTTTGACATCCTCGCTCATTACTTATAAAATATAATTATAATTTATAAGTAATGAGAGGCTGCAGTTGGAGAAAAAAGACATAAAACGGGTAACCAATATCCTGGAGACGCTTCAATATGCCAAAGCGGCACTGGCATTATTGCCACAGCTGCCACCGAATATGAAACCGGTCTATTTTCGTATTCTGAATGCCATTTATAAAATCGGTGATGATACCGGCAGTTCACGTGTTTCCGATATCAGCAAGGTATCTGGATTATTACTTCCCAATACGACAAAGGTTATTAACGAAATGGTTGAATTGAATATCGTTGAAAAATTCACCTCCGCTTCTGATAAACGTGTTGTATTGGTGCGGGCAACCGAGCTGGGAAATCAGTATATTCAGAAGTATGTTCTGTGTTTTATAGAAGATTTGGGGGGGGAATTTTCAAAAATTAACGAAGCCAACTGCTTGATAATGATCGAAACTATGCATGAAGTTTATCAAGCAATGAAAACAGTTTATAAAGAAAAAGAAGCTGAGTATACCACAAACGGGCACTAATTATATTACCAGGTCGCTGGATTTATTTTAAATGCCGCATTTCCTGAATTGCTAACTTATCTGCATATTTTCACGATTCTGTTCATTGGCTGAGCACTGCAATTTTAAACCTACTTGTCTCTTCATTATTCAGGACATTTTTATAATGATAATTTGGGGTAAAACTGTTTGCACCTGCCGGATTTGCAGCTTTAACCGATATGTTATTTTCTCATATCGCTGATTCATTTGATTTTTTCGCTGTAAAATTCTAAAAGAAAGGAGAAAAATTTATGTTCAAAGTAAATGATTATGTTATGTATGGCTTAACCGGAGCTTGCCGGATTACCGATATTAGAAAAGACGAGTATAACAGTGATGATGAAACCAAGTATTATGTTTTAAACCCTGTTTTCAACAATACTATGACCATTAAAGTCCCTGTAGATAATCCCAATATCGTGATGAGATCAGTTATTACTAAGGACGATGCATTATCCTTAATAGCTAAAATACCAGAAATAGACGTCGCTTGGATCGATGATGACCGACAAAGAAATGCTACTTTTAAAGCTGCCCTTAGATCAGGAAAAATTGAAGAATGGGCGAGAATTATCAGGACGATACATCTGCAAAAAGAAGCAAAATCTGTGGCCGGTAAAAAGCTTGCCAAGATAGATGAAGACATGATGAATACGGCCGAAAAGCACTTAAATGAAGAATTTTCAATAGCTTTGGATATTTCACCCGAAGAGGTTATTCCATATATAAATGAACATATTCCGCAAAGTAATGCGAGATAAAAAAGCAGCAGCAAGCCAATTTGATTAAGAAATAATGCACGAAAACTATATAAAAAACAGAACCGGACCAGATTAATGGGTCCGGTTTAGTTTTTATAGCGGTGAAAACCCCGGCTTTTTGAAATCGTTGACCGATTCGGTCAATTATGCTATTTTAATATTAACCGAATCGGTTAATACTATCTACGAGGTGAGTCGTTTGGAGAGTTTTTTAAATTTGCCTTTGGAGAAACAAAATATAATTATTGATGCCGCCCTTACATGCTTCGGTACTAACGGTTACAAAAAAACTTCCGTCGGCGATATCGCTGCTGCGGCAGGGATTTCAAAAGCATTGGTATTTCATTACTTTGGTACCAAAAAGGCGTTGTATTTATATCTGATTGATTTATGCACCCATATTATCATGAATGAACTCGACGAAAAGTTTGATAATGCTGTTACTGATTTTTTTGCCAGAATTCAGCTTGCAACCAGCATTGAAATTTCGGTTATGAAAAAACACCCTGCCATCCTCTCCTTTTTAGATAATGTATATTTTGAAAATAATGAGGAAGTTAAAGCGGACATAAAAGCTATTCTTGCAAATGGTGAAGGTCTGAGAAGCAAAATTGCCTTTGAAGGTACTGACATTTCGAAATTTAAAGATGGCATTGATCCCAAGCTGGTCTTGAGAATACTTACCTTGCTTACCGACGGGTATTTAAGTAAAATGCCTAAAACCGGGATTGATCTTGACGTTTTATGCGAAGAATTTGATGAATATATCAATCTGTTTAAAAGAAATTTTTACCAGGGAAAATACCTGTAACGTGTATTTGATTTTACTAAAAACGCTTTAAGAAAGGGAAATAGGTATGAATTCATATGTACTTGGTTTTCAGGAAATCGATAAAACCAAGCTTGCGATGGTAGGGGGCAAGGGCGCCAACCTGGGGGAACTATCCAGACTAAAGGGGATACAAGTGCCGGAGGGCTTTTGCGTTACTACCGAAGCGTATAAAGAAATTACTGGAAACAATGAGGAATTTAATTTTCTGTTGGACCAGTTGTCTTTTCTAAAAGCAGATAACCGGGAAGGTATTGATGAAATCAGCGCCAAAATCCGCCAGGTCATCGAAGGAATCGCTATTCCGCAAGGTATCGAGAAGGAGATTACCCGTCATCTTAAACAGCTTGGTGAAAAAAATGCCTATGCTGTACGTTCCAGCGCCACGGCGGAGGATCTGCCGAACGCCTCCTTTGCCGGCCAGCAGGATACGTATTTGAACATTGTAGGAAATGAAGCAATCCTCAAGCATATCAGCCAATGCTGGGCATCGCTGTTTACCGGCCGCGCCGTAACCTACCGCATTCAAAATGGCTTCGATCACCGCAAGGTCCATCTCTCCGTCGTCATCCAGAAGATGGTTTTCCCGGAGGCGGCGGGAATTATGTTTACAGCCGATCCGGTCAGTGCCAACCGGAAGGTACTCTCCATCGATGCCAGCTTTGGGCTCGGTGAAGCTTTGGTATCCGGCCTGGTAAATGCGGACAACTATAAGGTGCGTGACGGCAGGATCATTGCTAAGAAGATATCCGCCAAGAAACTGGCGGTCTATGCCTTAAAAGAAGGTGGAACAGAAGAGAAAAGGATCGAGGCGGAACATCAGAAGCGGCAGACGCTGACCGACGAGCAGATTTTGGAGCTTGGAAAAACAGGCAGACGGATTGAAGAATATTTCGGTCGTCCGCAGGATATTGAATGGTGCCTGTATGAAAATAAATTCTTTATGGTCCAGAGCCGCCCCATCACCACCTTATACCCCGTACCGGACGCGCAGGATGGGAAAAACCATGTGTATATGTGTTTAGGCCATCAGCAGATGATGACCGATGCCATGAAACCATTGGGGTTATCCTTTTTTCAGCTCTTGTCTGACGAGTTTCCCATGATTCAGGCCGGGGGAAGGCTGTTCATAGATCTGGCGCACGATTTGGCTTCTCCTATGGGACGAAAAATAGTGCTCGCTTCTGTAGGCAAAGTCGATCCTCTCATGGATAACGCGATCAAGAGCTTAATGAAGCGCAAAGCCTTTATGAAATCATTATCGTGCGGTAAAAGAGTCTTTAGTATGGGTTCAGGGTATTTCTCCTGGGCCTTGCCGGTTCAGTTTATCAAGATATATCGCAGCAATGACGGAAACGTTGTTCACACGCTAATGTCCCGGAATGAGGCGTCTATTAAAGAACTACGGCAAAAGATGGCCAACCTGTCCGGTGACGAGCTGTTTGCCTTTATTATAGAAGAAGCTAATAAGCAATTAAAAGAAGCCCTGTATGACCCGCAAGGCATGGCAGCGATTTATGTCGGGGTATATGCAGTAAGTTGGTTTAATAAGAAAATGAAAAAGTGGCTGGGCGAAAAGAGCGCGGCAGATTCGCTTTCCAAATCGGTTGGGGGCAATGTTACATCTGAAATGGGGCTTAAGCTGTTGGATGTAGCGGATGTCGTCCGGCCATATCCGGCGGTGTTGGAGTATTTGCAACACGCCAATGACGAAACTTTTTTTGAGGACTTGGCCAAGCTGGAAGGTGGCAATGCGGTTAGTCATGCCATACGGGCGTATCTTGAAGAATACGGCATGCGCTGCCCCGGTGAGATCGATATCACCAGGCCCCGCTTCAGCGAACAGCCGACTGTCCTCGTTCCCATGATTCTCAGCAATATCAAAAACTTTGAGCCGGGCGCTCATAACGTCCTGTTTGAGCAGGGCCTGCAGGAAGCGAAGCAGAAGGAGCAGGATTTCCTGAACCGTTTGAAACAGCTGCCCGGTGGAAAACAAAAAGGCAAAAGGACAAGGCAGATGATCAGCCGTTTGCGCAATTTCACCGGTTATCGGGAATACCCGAAATACTTGATGATCGAGCGTTACTGGATCATCAAGCAGGCCCTGTTACAGGAAGCCGTTAAGCTTGTGCAAAAGGAGGTTATCCAGGAGAAGGAGGATATTTACTATCTGTCTTTTGAGGAGCTCCGGGAGGTCGTTCATACCAACCGGCTGGATTACAGCATCATAACGAAGCGAAAAGAGGAATACGAGCTCTATGAGAAGCTGACGCCACCGCGGCTAATGACGTCCGAGGGCGAGGTTATGTCCGGCGCATACGATACCGGGAACATCCCGCAAGGCGCCTTGGCGGGTATACCTGTTTCATCCGGAACGATTGAGGGCCGGGCCAGGGTCGTTCTGAAAATGGAGGATGCTCACATGGAGGAAGGCGATATTCTGGTCACTGCCTTTACCGACCCCAGCTGGACCCCGGTGTTTGTAGCCATAAAAGGTTTGGTGACGGAAGTAGGCGGGATGATGACCCACGGTGCTGTAATTGCCAGAGAATACGGCCTGCCTGCAGTTGTTGGCGTGGAAAACGCTACCAGGTTGATTAAAGATGGACAGCGGATCCGGGTAAACGGTGCGGAAGGGTATGTGGAAGTTTTCCCTCACGCTCCGGTTAACAAATAGCTTACGAACAAATGTTTGCAAAATATGAAGCAAGGGGACGGTTCTCTTTCTTCCCGCTGAGTACTGAAGTATACTTTAAATAAAAACATGAGGGTGATTA
>DHSK01000059.1 GCA_002408445.1 Syntrophomonas sp. UBA5288 | reverse complement strand
TTTAAAAAATTTTTTGTGTTAAAATAAAAAATTAATAATGCAAAGAAGGTAATGCTGATATTACAGCGAAATTGAAAAAGGAGAATCAAATGAGAGTAATAGCAGGAATAGCCCGAGGCAGACGACTCAAAGCACCTCCAGGTGATACTACTCGTCCGGTTACGGATATGATTAAAGAAGCATTGTTTAATGTGTGGGGCCAGCGGGTTCAGGGTGCGGCCTTTCTTGATTTGTTCGCCGGTAGTGGTAGTATGGGGATTGAGGCATTAAGCCGTGGTGCCCAGACTGTTATCTTTGTAGATAATAATGCCAGGGCAGTTGCAGTTATAAAAGATAATTTGCAGAATTGCCATATTAGTGAAGGCTTTGAAGTATATCGCAATGACGTTTTCAGAGCTATCGACATACTTCAGAACCGGGGTGCCAAATTCGATATAATTTATGTTGACCCGCCTTTTACCAATGAGGTGATATTTGATAAAGTGATTAAAATACTGGATGAGGCTCAGATTTTGGAACAGAATGGTATTATGGTCATAAGAACCTATAAAAAGAAGACTCTGCCGGTGTCTTTAAGTAATCTTTCCCAATACAGGAAGAACGATTACGGAGAGTCAGTCCTGCATTATTACCGTTCGAACGAGGAGGTCCGACTTAATGATGGAGATATTCAGAATTCTTGACGAACTAGAGATGATGATAAAAGACAGTAAAAAAATGCCCTTCTCCAATGGCAAGGCCATGATTGAAAGCCATCGGTTTTTAGACCGCCTGGACCGGATTAGAGCAATATTGCCGGAAGAATTGGAAACCGCCAAGATACTGATCAACCAGAAAGACAAAATTGTAACTGAAGCCTGTGCAGAAGCGGAAAAATATGTCGAACAATCGAAGGATAAAGCAGCCCGTATGGTGGATGACAATGAAATTACCCAGAATGCCATGAGTGTGGCCGAGGAAATTGTGAACAAAGCAGAACAGGTGTCGATGGAAATTCGCCGTGATGCCAATGAATATGCGGAAGGGGTTCTGTCTCATATGGAAATCGTATTGCGCCGGGGCCTGGAGGCCGTTACCCAGGGAAAAGAGGATATTAAGGAAGCATTAAGGAATAATGATATTTAATCTTTCGATAGATTTAAGCTGATCAATAAAAGTATAAATGTAGCTGCCGTGCCGAAGATCATACAATGGATGAAAAAGGTCCAGGCGTCAAACGAGTACGCTACTTTATAAAATGGTATCGACATCGAATTAATGGCTGGATGTCCTGCTAAGGCAAGATATCCGGCCATTGTCAGTCCTATTGACACTATAACCTGTGAAAATCGCATTTTTAGATAAAATGACAGCCGTACCGGGGTTTGAACTAAAATACTCATGACCTGGGCTATGATGGATAAACCGCTAAAAGCCAATAAAGCCGATACAGCTAGAATTTTGGGCAGCAGATCGGCCTGGGAGGCAGCGATAGTACGCGATCCGATCGTAATTTCAAACAAACCGGTACTGATTCCATAAGCTATCGGGTAGGATAGGTCAAAGACCGCCATTAATTTAGTCAGAATTAAGGCCAGAATATCCATGATGCCCCATACCGTTAACATACGCGCTATGACTGCAAATATGATAATAAAACCGCCCACTGCCATTACATTGGAGAGGGCTGTTCTTATGGCATCGCTCAGGAGTTTGCCTGTAGCCGGAGGAGCTTCCTCATAATTGGAAAGTTCGGCACAGGCCGCGCGGAAAAGGTGGTGGGGGATAGGAGGATGAAAGATGGCGGTTTCGGGCCGGAAACGCAGCAAAAACCCTATAATGAGATTGGAAAGATAATGGGCAGCCGCCAGCAGGTAGCCCATCCAGGGCAAGTTGAACATTCCCACCCCCACTGCTCCGATAATAAAAAGAGGGCTGCAATTGTTGGTGAAACAGGCCAGTCGTTCTGCCTCACCGCCGGTTAACATTTTATTATCATATAATTTTCGGGTAAGTATGGCCCCCATGGGAAAACCGGAAGTAAACCCCATGACCACAACCAGGGAACTGCAGCCGGGCAGTCGAAATAGCGGGCGCATGACCGGTTCCAACAAGACCCCCAGAAAATTTACGAAACGCAGGCTAATCAGTAATTCAGCTACTACAAAAAAGGGGAATAAGGCCGGAAAAACAGCCGCCGCCCATAATTTAGCCCCGTCAGATGCAGCAATTACCGTTTCCCGCGGGTTTATAACCATGAAGAGGGAGAATATTAAAATAGTAAGGACAAAAAATAAATTAGAGTAATATTTCAAAGCTTCACCTCGTGATAATATTAGATAAGTAATATATATGATAGTAAAACCGCATCTTAGAATATGGAGGGATGGAAATGGAAGACAGGCCGCATACAGGTCTGGTCCTGGGGGCCGGAAGTGCCCGGGGACTGGCTCATATTGGAGTTATGCAGGTACTACTGGAAAACAACATTCCTTTTGATTTTATTGTGGGCAGCAGCATGGGGGCAATGGTCGGGGGCATCTATGCTTGTGGAACCGATTTATACATGCTGCAAAAAGTAGCTGAAAATATGGATGCCAACATTTTCTACGATGTACATATACCCCATATGGGATTTATGAAAGGCAGAAAGGTCATGGAATTTCTTCACCTCCTGACCAAGAAGAAGACTTTCGATGACTTGAAGGTGCCGCTGGCAGTTGTCGCAACCGATTTAGTATCAGGACAAAGGGTGGTTATAGATGATGGCAGTGTGGCTGATGCCGTAAGGGCCAGCATATCTATTCCCGGTATATTTCATCCGGTCAATAGGGATGATATGGTCCTGGTGGATGGGGCAGTAGCAGACCGCCTTCCGGTCGAACCGGCCAAAATAAAAGGGGCCGAGGTGGTTATAGCGGTAGACGTAACTTTTGGTGAAGGCAAAGAAGTGGTGATCCGCAATGCCCTTGATGTAATACTGGCATCACTGGATATTTTGCAGAAACAACAGTTTGACTTAATCAGTCCCTCCGCCGATATCCTGATTCAACCGGAAGTGGGCGGCTTTTCACCCCGTGATTTCGACCAGGCCGATAAAATAATCGACCTGGGCCGTAAAGCAGCCGAAGCCAAAATAGAAGAAATAAAAAGCAAACTTAAGCTATGATAATACGGGCATTATACATACACCACCGGAGAAGTGGTGAAATCCTGGCAGCCTTTGCGTTGTCCGGGCGTGGGATAGAGGAGGGTATAGAGGTCGGTAGCCTTAATATCAAGCTTAAGCATTTGCTGCATGATATTACTTTTGCCATTCATGACCGCCTTAACATCCTTACCCCTGTTAAAAACAGCAATTTTTGATTTATTTTGAATCATTTGCAGGATTTTCCGACCTTTTGACGAAAACCCTAAAATATGTAAGTACAAGGGACCGCATTTATCAAATACTTCAATTTGATCTTTTGCCAGGTCGCAAAGTGAGTAAAGTAATATTCGGTTGACGCGGGTAAGACTGTAGCGTTTGGACTTTATGGAGTGGGTTAACTCGTTTATGGCACCGCACATTTGAGCACTTTGAATGATACGGTATTCCAGGCCTTCGCTAACTTCGTAAATATTTCTGAGTTTTTCAGGACTGGAGGTACGAAGGTTGGCCAGAATCAGCGGCGAGAGTGCATCGTAAGTGACCGGTGCGCGGCCCTGTTCAATTTCCTCTTTGAGTATGGCGAGACTGCCGGCAGGTAAAGAGCTGGCAATACTGTCAAGCTTCTGCCTGTTTTCAAGCGCATGACGAATAGCACTGGCGCTGGCCACCGGATTTAATACGGTACTGTGGTAGCCGGAATCATCTCTGGTTACCGTCAGGGGGACAAGTGACAGGGAGTTCTCGTCGATAACCCGCAGATACTCAAGGGCCAGGATGTTGTTAGGGCTGGCCATAATATCCTTGAGGTTATTTATTTGACCATGCAAATACTGCTCCAGAGCGCAGGCCCGGGCGACAGGGTAACTAAGTCCCTGCCCCAGATAATGTTTTAAGTGCTGCTGGAAACCTAAGGGCTCAGTTGTTATAATCCTTGACAGGGGCTTTAAGGTATCCAGGTTGCCGGACTCACTGCCAAATGCTACATGGGTTACAACCCCGGTACGAGCTAGCAATTGAATTGCTCCCCGGGCAAAATAATAGGCACTCCGGACACTAAAACAGAATGGAAGCTCAATAACCAGATCTACACCGGAGCCCAAAGCCATTTTAGCGCGCGCCCATTTATTACACAGGGCAGGTTCTCCACGCTGCATAAAACTACCGCTCATAACACAGACGGTAGCTGAAAAATTACCGCTTAGGCGGGACTGTTGCAACAGGTGGAGATGACCATTGTGAAAAGGATTAAATTCCGCTACTATACCCAGAACAGCCAATAATATTAACTCCTTTGCTTCCGTTTGCAATATGATATCATAAATTTTGTCACAGTTTCTTATTTTATGCTAGAATAAGTTTCAGAGTTGATAACCGTTTTAATGGTAATTAAAGAAAATTTAGGGAGGGTGTATTGATGGATTTATTAGCTCAAATCCGAGAAAAAGCAGCAACAAAAGGCAAAAGTATAGTTTTGGCAGAAGGCACAGAAGAGAGGACGCTTCAGGCCATTAAGGGTATTGTGGATGGCAAAGTAGCCAACCCTATACTTCTGGGCGATGTGAGTGAGGTTAAAGGTCTGGCCAGTAAGATCGGTGCCGATATTAGCGGCGCAGAGATTATCGATCCGGTTAAAGCACCGTTCTATGATGATTTTGTTCAAGAATTCTATGAAATGCGCAAAAGCAAGGGCGTAGACATGGACAAGGCCGCCAAAACCATGAAGGACCCGCTCTTCTTTGCCTCCATGATGGTCAAAAACGGGAAGGCTGACGGTGAGGTAGCCGGTGCGGAAAATACCACCGGGAATGTTTTACGGCCTGCTCTGCAGATTATCAAAACTTCACCTGGAATCTCCTCAGTTTCCGGTGCCTTTGTAATCATTGTCCCCAACTGCGAATTCGGGCACGATGGCATTTTTGTATTTGCCGACTGTGCTGTCACCATTGACCCGACCGCTGAACAGCTGGCCGAGTATGCTAAGATGTCAGTTGGTACCGCTACTGCCTTATGCGGTATCGAAGAGCCCAAGGTTGGTATGTTATCATTCTCCACCAAAGGCAGTGCCAGTCATGCCATGGTTGACAAAATGGCCAATGCAACTGCTATAGCCAAAGATAGATTCCCGGAACTCAAAGTCGATGGGGAATTCCAGTTTGATGCAGCTATAGTGCCCAAAGTCGGCGCTTCCAAGGCTCCGGGCAGTGATGTTGCCGGTCAGTGCAATGTTTTGATATTCCCCGACTGCAATGCGGGTAATATCGGCTACAAGATTGCTCAGAGACTGGGCAAGGCTGAAGCGATTGGTCCTATCCTGCAGGGAATTGCCAAACCGGTTAATGACCTCTCCAGAGGCTGCAGCGTACAGGATATAGTAAATGTAGTAGCTATTACTGCCGTAAGGGCATAGTTCACAAGAAGATAGGATAATTCAACTCTGATAATTTTCAAAATATTGAGGAGGTATGAAAATAATGAAGGTTCTGGTAGTTAATGCTGGAAGCTCATCCATCAAATATCAAGTATTTGATATGGCAGATGAGTCGGTACTGGCCAAAGGTCTGGTTGATCGTGTTGGTATACCCGGGACCACTCTGGAACACAAACCGGTTGGAAAAGACGAAGTTGTTATTAAGAAAGATTTGCCGGATCACACTGCCGGTATGAAACTGGTTCTCGAGGTTCTGGCCAATGAAGAGTATGGCTGCGTAAAAAGCATGGATGAAATCGGAGCGGTAGGACATCGGGTAGTTCACGGCGGTGAAGGATTTGCCGATTCAGTGGTTATCGACGATCATGTCAAGAAAGTAATCCGGGATTGCTTTGATATTGCACCATTACATAATCCACCTAACTTAATGGGGATTGAAGCATGCCAGGAGCTTATGCCTAATGTTGCTCATGTAGCAGTGTTCGATACCGCGTTCCATCAGACTATGGAACCGGCCAACTATATGTACGCACTTCCCTATGAAGCCTATGAGAAATTCCGCGTAAGAAGATATGGCTTCCATGGGACATCTCATTACTATGTATCACATCGGGCGGCAGATTTGCTGGGCAAACCGTTTGAACAGTGTAAAATTGTTACCCTCCATCTCGGCAATGGTGCCAGTATGGCAGCCATCAAAGACGGACGGGTAATTGATACCTCCATGGGCTTTACTCCGCTGGAAGGTCTGGTCATGGGAACCCGTTCCGGTGACGTTGACCCGGCTATAGTTTTCTTCCTTATGGAAAAACTGGGCATGGATTCATCCGCAGCCAACACCTATTTCAATAAGAAATCCGGTATGCTGGGATTATCCGGTGTTTCCAATGACTTAAGAGACGTTCTGGAAGCAGCCGCTTCCGGTAACGAAAAGGCCAAAATTGCCCTGGATGTTTACTACAACAAAGTCAAGGGCTATATAGGCAATTACATCGCCAAATTAAACGGCTGTGATTGTTTGGTCTTTACCGCCGGTGTAGGTGAAAACGCTATCGACATTCGTGAAAACATCTGCAAGGACCTGGATTTCCTGGGCATCAAGATGGATGTAGAAAAGAACAAGGTGCGGGGCAAAGAAGTGGATGTTTCAGCTCCCGATTCCAAAATTAAAATATTTATTATACCGACCAATGAGGAATTGGTTATTGCCCGCGATACGGTCAGATTATCCCCCAAATAAAATTTGCCTTAATACAGGAGGCGGAAATATTTTCCGCCTCTTTTGTCTTATGTAGGCTTAATGAAAATTAGACGCTGAGTTTTTACCCCAAGCCCGGCATAATCCACCGCTAATTTATGCCTGATTTTAGAAAATGCTTTACCTATGGAGGCCGGCGGTGAGGCATATACAGTTTGCTCCGTGCTCCGGCAGTGGAAACACCAACGGCTCATTTCGCGGCTGATGGGGCACCGCTCCTATTCACAGCCGTGTTCAGAGTCGCGCTCGCAGCATCCGTGCTGCTCGACCCCATCCTCCGCTCAATTTCGCCGGGTGTTTCTCACCGTCTCCGCAAGTCGCGCCCGGGCTATACCTCACCGCCTGGAAAGAGTTTTATCCGTTATTTTGGGAGGAGAACGGACTTTTTTAAAGAACTATATGATTGATACAAAAAATTTTTTATATAAAAGGTGATATGTATGAAGCTGAAATATGAGTTGGAGGATTCTCCACCGCTGGGGGAAAGCCTCCTCTATGGTCTGCAATGGCTGGCTGTAACTATTCCGTCGGTTATCATTCTCGGTAAGATACTGGGAAGTATGCAGGGGACCGTTGCAGCAGAGGTTCTCTATATGCAGAAATTGTTTGCAGTTACGGCGGTAAGCCTTCTTGTGCAGATTTGGAGGGGTCACCGGCTTCCATTGGTGATTGGACCGGCTACCGTATTGCTTATAGGTATCCTGGCTGCGCAAAGCAGTTCACTATCAGCGATCTACTCCAGTATATTGATCTGTGGGGTAGTTTTGACTCTTTTGGCGGTCAGCGGTTTGTTTGCGTATCTGCGCCGGCTCTTTACTCCACGGGTAGTGGCAGTAATCTTGCTATTGGTAGCCTTTACCATATTGCCTACCATAATGCAGTTGATCAGCAGCGGTTCCGATAATGTATCATCCACCCGCCACCTGGGTTTTGCCCTGGTATTTATAATTTTAATGTTTGCCGGTCAACGTTGGCTTACCGGTCTATGGAAATCAACCCTCATTTTATGGGCAATGATTATTGGCAGTCTGGCTTATTATCTGGTGAATCCAGGTTGGAGCCAAGGATTAAATTCAGCCGGACTTGCAATGATCAGTGGCTTTTTTGACCGGCTTACCACCGGTATCGTGCTTGATCCGGGATTACTGATAGCATTTTTGCTTTGTTTTCTGGGACTTGTTATTAATGACCTGGGTTCTATTCAAGCTGTGGGCTCAGTCTTACAGGCAGACGAGATGCCGAAACGGATTACCAGGGGTATAACCTTTACCGGTCTGAGCAACACTCTGGCAGGCTTAATGGGGGTAATCGGCCCGGTCAATTTTTCGTCCAGCCCCGGGGTAATCGTATCGACCGGCTGTGCCGCACGCCGTACCTTAATTCCGGCCGGTATCGCCATGCTGGTTCTGGCCTTTTTGCCCAAGGTTTTGTTTTATCTGTCGTTCATACCCTCGGTAGTCATCGGCTGTGTACTCTTATTCATAATGTGTGCCCAGGTAGCAGCAGGTCTGGCTACTGCCTTTTCCGCTATGGAGCAGCCCTTTTTCGATTATGCGCTCTTAATAGGTTTACCGATATTGCTGGGGACCATGGTGGCCTTTTTACCGGCAGAAGTAGTATCCGCCTTCCCCGCCAAACTGCGTCCCATACTGGCTAATGGCTTCGTAACCGGAGTGCTGGTATCCCTGTTGCTGGAAAACGTTATTTTCCGGACCAGGAGCTAGGGCAGGGCTTAATCCGGCTATATTATTCACCGGGTCATGTTTTACACCGTCAATGACGTTGTCATCCTCCATATTGACGAATAAACTCATGGCATGGATAGCATGCAGATAATTGACAATAATATAAAGGTATGAATATAATTAAGCTGTATTTTCTATGGGGTGTCGGTATGGTAATAAATGTTGCAGATTTAAAATTACATCCTCGAACCAGTCAGGAATTTCGGTTGCAGGAAAACTTTAGTGACGAATTACTGGCCCACCTGAACGGCCATTTTCTTGAGCCGGTCAAAGTCACTATCAAGTTCGAAAACACGGGCCGAATTCTGGTAGGACAGGGAATGGTTCATACCGTCATCAATCTGATTTGCTCCAGATGCTTAAAGGACATTGCACATCAGGTCAATACGCCGATAAATGTAGTTGCTGCAAGCCCGGATGAAGACCATACGGAAGCAGAAGAATACTTATTGGAATTGCGGGATAATGGCGATGTTGATTTAAGTTCCAGTGTGGAGGAAGCCATATTGTTCAGTTTACCCCTTAATCCCCTGTGCAAAGATGATTGCCTGGGATTATGTTCTGGCTGCGGGGTAGATCTGAATACCCGGAAATGCCGTTGTGAGCAACAGGAGATTGACCCCAGGTGGCAAAAACTTAATGAATTGAAATAGGGAGGAGGTTGTTTAAATGGGAGTACCAAAAAGGAGACAGTCTCATTCACGCAGTACCAAACGGGCTGCTGAATGGAGAAAAATAGATAAACCGGGTCTGGTGGAATGCCCGCAATGTCATGAACTCAAATTAGCCCACCGGGCCTGTCAGGCTTGCGGTTTTTATAAGGGCAAAAGTGTTATGTAAATTGAAGTATTTAATTCAAAAAGTAAGTATGGACTTTCGAGTCTTATAACTTACTTTTTGTATTATATACAGTTAGGGGGAAAAACATGAAGATAGCAATAGATGTTATGGGCGGTGATTTTGCTCCCGGTGAAATAATTGCAGGTGCCTGCAAATGGGCTGAGCAACCAGGCTGCCATGCCATTCTGGTAGGCAAAGAAGCAATAATTAAACAGGAACTGGGTAATTTTGACCCGGAAAAACTGACTATTATAAATGCCGATGAAGTAATTCAAATGGATGAATCCGTTCTGGCCCTGCGTAAAAAAAAGAAAGCTTCCATAGCGGTAGCAACCAAGCTGGTTCATGATAAAACCGCCGATGCGGTACTATCATGCGGCAGTACTGCTGCGCAAATGGCTTCGGCGCTCTTTATTCTGGGCCGTTTTAATGGCATTGACCGTCCTCCTATAGTAGCATCTATCCCCGGACCAGAGGGTAAAAATACACTCCTGATCGATGTCGGCGCCAATGTTGATTGTAAACCGGCCCAGATGCTGCAATTTGCCGTATTGGGCAAATCCTATGCCGCTGCCGTTATGGGCAGGGACAACCCCGTCATTGGCTTATTAAACAACGGCAGCGAAGAAACCAAAGGCAATGCACTGGCCCTGGAAGCATATTCCCTGCTTAAAAATGAAAAAATTTTAAACTTTATCGGCAATATCGAAGGACGCGATTTATTTGGGGGCAGTTGTGACGTAGTGGTCTGTGATGGTTTTACCGGAAATATAGTATTAAAAGCACTGGAAGGTTTGGGGTTGTATCTAGGCCGCGCGATGGTACAGGAAACCGGTAAAGTGCCCGCCGTTTTGCACCGCTTCGATTACAGTAATGTAGGAGGGGCGCCCTTGTTGGGAGTTGAAGGGGTGAGCATTGTTTGTCATGGCAGCTCCAAACGGGACGCAGTATTTAGCGGTTTAAACACGGCTTGTGACTGTGTGACGCGTGATATAGTAAATATGCAAAAAGAAGCTTTAAAACTGATTGCAGTTGACTAAGAACTGCGCTGCGCTATTATATAATTAGGAAAAAATAATGGGAGGAATTGTGGTGGACGAACTATTCAAGGTTGCCAGCAAAATTCTGGCGGAGCAGTTAAGCATCGACCCATCCGAAATAACCATGGAAACAACGTTTGAAGAGCTTGATGCCGATTCTATTGATATAGTAGAAATGATTATGGCTTTGGAAGATTCGTACGATGTAGAATTTCCGGAGGAAGACCTGGAGGATTATCCGACCATGGGAACACTGCTGGCAGCATTATATGAGTTCCTGCAACAAGCTAAGAAATGAGAAGTGAAAAAAATCCAGCTAACAGTTTTATGCAACATATAGAGATAAGTTTCAACAATCAGGAACTTATGAATATGGCGCTGACTCATCCGTCTTATTCCCAGGAACGGAGTTCTTCATATAACAACCAGCGCATGGAGTTCCTGGGGGATGCAGTCTTGAACTTTGTTGTGGCAGAATACCTGTATAATACTTTTGCGCATAAGGCTGAGGGGGAATTGACTAAAATCAGGGCCCGGGTGGTCTGTGAGAATGCCTTGAACGATGTAGCCAACCTGCTCAAGCTGGGTGAATATGTGCGTTTGGGCAAAGGCGAAGAAATGTCCGGCGGCCGGCAGCGCAAATCCATTCTGGCTGATACCGTGGAGGCGGTAATTGGTGCTATTTACCTTGATCTGGGCATGGGTCCGGCCCGGAATTTCATCTTGAAATATCTGGAGAAAATTATCATCGATACTGCCAGCGGCGACTATCAGGATTTTAAATCCCGCCTGCAGGAATTGGTTCAGTCCAAGAGCAGAAAGAATGTAACCTATGCCATTATTGAGGAGACCGGTCCTGCACATGCCAAGGATTTCGTAGCGGGAGTTTATTTTAATAACCATTTGCTGGCCCGGGGCAAAGGCAAAAGTAAAAAAGAAGCCGAACAGAGTGCGGCTGCCAGTGCACTGAAAAATCCTGCAATCATTGAAAAGATAATCCTTGAGGAAGAATAAAATGCATGCAAATATTCCAGTATTCATACCCCATATGGGGTGTCCTTTCAATTGTATTTTCTGCGACCAGAAAAAAATTTCTTCACAACATCAGGTACCAGGCAGGGAAGAGACGGTTGCTATAATAGAACAACATCTTGCTAGCATTCCCCCGGACGCATATATCGAGATTGCGTTTTTCGGGGGTAATTTTACTTCTTTACCGCTTTCGCTGCAGGAGGAGTATCTGAAAACCACCAGGCCATACCTGGATAGTGGCCGGGTGCAGGCGGTGCGTCTTTCCACCCGTCCTGATTGCATCGACCTTAATATACTGGAGATACTTAGCTCTTATGGGGTTAAAACGGTGGAATTAGGTGTGCAATCTTTGCACGAAGATGTTTTAAAGAGGTCGGGACGCGGTTATCATGTTAACCAGGTGTTATCGGCCTGCCATCTTATCCGGCAAAAGGGCTTGCAATTAGGCATTCAGCTAATGGTGGGCCTTCCGGGAGATAGTCGGGAAGCTACTGAGAAAACGGTGGAACAGGTTATAAACATAAATCCGGATATGGTAAGGATCTATCCTACTCTGGTTATCGAAGGGACCGCCCTGGAAACCATGTACCGGGAGGGGCTATACACCCCCCTTCAGTTGGAGCAGGCAGTCGATATTGCAGCCTTTATGTACTCCCGGTTTCAGCGGCACCGTATTAATGTTATTCGCATGGGCTTGCAGCCCAGTGAAGATTTGCTGCAACCGGGTACAGTGGTAGCCGGCCCCTTTCATCCTGCCTTCGGGGAACTGGTAAAACAAAAATTATACCGGCAGCAGGCTGAAGCGGCGATAAAAATGCACCGAAAACAATATGGTCTAGTTAAAAAGCTGGTTCTATTGGTAAACTATCGTGAAGTATCGAAACTGACCGGCCATAAGAAGGCCAATCTCAAATATCTCGCCCAGGCCTTTAATCTGGAAAGTTTGTCGGTTAAACCGGTTCAGGGTAATGAACGAGGCTTTATCGGGGTGACGGCTGAGGGCAGGGATAAACCCGAAATTCAATTGACCGGAGCAGATTTTTTAGGAATTTTAGAAGCTGATTATTATGAGTGATGCTGATCGACAATTTAATCTGTGGGCATAGGCGCTTAGTCCCGGTGTTAGTGGAAAACGATAGGAAAATTAAAAATATGACGAAATTTATAGGGTGCTTCCGAAAAGGAATTTTCTATACAATTATCTAATTGAAGATAAATAACCAACATAAATTTCAGCATCATTGATAAATATCAGAATTCTCAATCTTGTAAATCAGATAAAAATCACTACGGGTGATGTTTGCCTGGTCAAATATCGGGAGGAATAAGATGTATTTAAAAAGGCTGGAGATTAGAGGTTTTAAATCTTTTGCCGACCATACCGAAATCAATTTAAATCCTGGTGTAAATATTATTGTAGGACCCAATGGCTGCGGAAAAAGCAACATAGTGGATTCTATACGCTGGGTCCTGGGTGAAACCAATATTCGCAACCTGCGGGGGCTGAATTCCGAAGACGTCATTTTCAATGGTACAGATAACAAAAAAGCACTTAGCCTGGCCCTGGTAAATATTTCTATTGATAATAATGACCATATCTTGCCGGTAGATTATGATGAAGTAGTGGTAGGACGAAAAGTATACCGGTCGGGCGAGAGTGAATTTTATCTTAATAAAACCAGAGTTCGTATGAAAGATATTGCCAGTCTCTTCACCGGTACCGGTCTGGGCAAAAAAGGTTACTCCATAATAAGCCAGGGCGAGCTGGAACAGGTATTAAATGGACAGGCCTTTGAGCGCAGATTGATTCTGGAAGAAGCTTCAGGCATTATAAGATACCGCCAGCAAAGAGATGAGGTTAATCGAAGGATCAGTGCTACCAGCAATGATTTGGAACGGGCGGGAGACATCCTGGCTGAATTGCAGACCCGCCGGGAAGAATTAAATATCAAAGCGGAAAAGGCCCGCACCCATGTAAGCCTGGCGGAAGAATGTGACCGGTTGGAAAAACAGGTCATGACATTTGAATACTACCGGCTCCAGAAAGATCTGCAAAGCAAGATGGAGGAACTTTCCGATAAAAAGGCAGTCTGTGCAGATGTGGACCAGGATATTAAAAAGATGCAGACTACACTGTCCGGAACCAGGGAAGAACTTAATCAGGAGCGTCAGGGCCTGCAAGATTTGAAGGAGAACAAGTATGAAACCAATACCCGGTTAAATACCATGCAGGGCGATTATAAAATATGCGAAGAAAAAATTAAAAACTGGAAAGAACGCATAGAGTCCTGTACCCGGGATGAAAATAAGTATCAGTCTCTATTGGAAAAGATAAATAAAGATCTGGGATTGGTAGTAAATGACCTGGAACGGGAAGAACAAAGTTATGCCGAACGTTTTCAGCAGGTGCAAGAACTGCAGACCGAATTGGAAGCGATGAGCCAACAGGGTAATAGTGACAGACAGGCTTTTGAAGAATTAGCCCGGCAAATAGCGGAGCGAAACGAGCAGCAAACCGATATGGACCAGGCCGTTCACGCCCTGGAACAGGATCTTAAAACCAATCAGGAAAAAAAGGAACGGATTCAAATTCACCTGGAAGAAGTGAGCGGAAGAATAGAAGCTCTGAACCATACTATCGCCCAGCTTACCGGTGATCAGAACCGTGGTATACAGGAAGCGGGTTCAGCCGAAGCATTGCTGCAAAGCACAGAAAAGCAGAAAAACCAACTGGAAGCAGCCTTAAAGAAACTGGAGGATGAATACCAGGCAGATAATCACGAAATTATGAACATTAATAACCGGTTAGCCCTGATCATAAGCCAGGAAAAGAATTATACCGGTTATTCCGAAGCAGTGCGCCTGTTAATGCAATCTACCCGCAATAGAGAAAACCGGCTGACCGGTATCGTAGGGGTACTGGGGGAGCTGATCGACGTACCGGCGGGATTGGAATTGGCTATAGAGACAGCGGCCGGCCGGGGACTCGAAAATATAGTAGTCGAAAGTGGACGCCAGGCTCAAAGCGCCATTGAATATCTTAAAAAACAAAAATGGGGCCGAATAACCTTCCTGCCGCTGGATTTGCTCAAAGTTCAGACCGTACCACAGCAAATCAGCCAAGAAATGAAAACCACCGAAGGGGTTGTGGGTATAGCATCCCAGTTGGTAAAGTTTGATCAACGCTACCGCAAAGCAGTAGAATACATGCTGGGCCGGGTACTGGTAGTAACCGACCTCGACCGGAGCTTGCTGCTTTATAAAAAGATAAAATATCCGTTCCGTCTGGTTACGCTGGAGGGAGATACCATCAATGTCAGCGGCGCCATGGCAGGTGGAAACAATAAAAAGCGGGGTATAAGTTCCTTCAAGCTAAAAAATGAAGAAAAAAATCTCCAGCAAAAGCTGGCGGAAAAACAACAGCAAATGCAGGACAATCGTTCACGTGCGGCCGCTTTGACCGAAGAATTACAACAGGTAGTGCTTGCATATAACGAAGGCCATGAAAATCTGGCCCGGCTGCGTTTTCAGAACGAGATGCAGCAGCAGCAAATAGCTCAGTTATCGGGAGAGCTTATCAAGGCTGAAGCTGAAAAAGAGCAGCATGAGCGGGATATGGAAAAAGTACAAACCTTGCTCAAACAGCTGAAGGCCGGCCTGGCTGAAACCCAGGCGAAATACCAACAGTGGTTGCAGGAGAATACCTCATTCAATGAAAGAATGGAAAAACAGAAGGCTGGCCTGGAGGTATATAAACGGGAATATGAAGTAAAAAAGGAACGCTTAAATTCTTACCAGGATCAACTTGACCTGAAAAAACGTGAACTTGACAATATCCATAAAAATATTGACCAGTTGGAGCAGATCAAAAAGTCCTACCTGGAAACCCTGGAACAAGCTGCTGCCATGAAAAAACAATTAACGACAGATATTGAACAGCAAACGGAAAGATTGCAGACTATAAATAATGAAATGGTAATAATGCAGCGACAGATTGCATTATTACAGACCGGTATAGAAGCAGCCCGGCAAAGAGAAAAAGATTACCTGGAACAGATTACCGCTTTGCAGCAGGGACTGGATAATCCTACCGAAAAACTGGATGGTCTGCGCAATAATATCAGGAACCTGGAGATAAGCATTGCCCGGGCGGAAACTGAATTAACCGGTTACATAGGAAGGTGGCAGGAACGCTTTAACAGCGGGATGCCGCCGAATGACCCCGGGGTATTGAGCGGCCGGGAAATTCGCGAAAACAAACGCAGAATAGCTATTCTGCATGAACAGATAGAAGATCTGGGGGCAGTGGATCCCGGATCGATAAAAGAATATGAAGAGGTAAGCGAGCGATGCGATTTTCTGGATAAACAGTTTAACGACCTTACGGAGGCCCGGACTTCGCTTACGACTTTGCTGGAAGAGACCGAAAAGTTGATGGTCCAGGAATTCCAGCAGTTTATGGTATTGGCCAACCAGAGTTTTAATAAGACTTTCAAAGAAATATTTGGCGGCGGGGAAGCGCGGCTCAGTCTCGATAAAGGCAATGCCTTTGAAGCCGGCATAGAAATTAACGTAAAAATGCCCGGGAAGCGCAATCAGTCCCTTAACCTATTATCAGGCGGAGAAAGGGCTCTGACCTGTATTGCGTTTATTTTCGCCCTCTTGCGGTTGCGGCCGGCTCCCTTTTGTCTGCTGGATGAAATAGATGCCGCCCTGGATGAAATAAATCTGGTCCGCTTCAGCAAGTTTCTGCAGGATATGGCCCGGGAGATACAGTTTATAGTCATTACTCACCGCCAGGTTACTATCCAGGCAGGTGAGAACGTATATGGTGTGACTATGCCTGAAGAAGGTATTTCAGCGGTTTTATCCATCAATCTCGGCAAGGCGGAAACGATGGCAGGGTAGATACCCCTCCTTTCAGGTTCGCAATGCGAACCGAAACAAGGAAGGTCTCCGGGTTAATGGAGGATAATTTTTAGGAGAAGGAATGGTGCAGATGGCATTGTTTGACAAGCTGAAAGGTAAGAAAAAGGAAGAACAGATTGAGGTGCAGGCAGCGGAACCGGCCGCAGTCAAAACCGAACCGGTAGTGGAAGAATCAAGTTGCGAAGATGCTGCTGAAGTAAAAAAAAGCGGGTTATTTAATAAATTAAAGAGTGGTCTTAGCAAGACCCGTCAAAATTTTACCGAGAAAATAGATACCTTGATAAAAAGTAATCGCAAGCTGGATGATGATTTTTATGATGAACTGGAAGAAATATTGATACAGGCCGATGTAGGAATAAATACATCGCTGGAATTGGTGCAGAATATAAGAAAAACTGCCGGCAAGGAAAAAATAAATGATTCTTCCGAAGTTACCAGGCTTTTGAAAGCTGAAATAGCCCGGATTTTAGATAAACCTGATATGACAGTGCAGTTGACTGAGGAAAAACCTACCATTATTATGGTGGTGGGTGTTAATGGAGCCGGTAAAACCACTTCTATTGCTAAAATAGCTCATAAATTCAAAAATGAACATAATCGGGTACTGCTGGCGGCGGCCGATACTTTCAGGGCGGCAGCCATAGACCAGTTGCAGATATGGGCCGACCGGATAGGGGTTGAACTTATCAAACATCAGGAAGGGTCCGACCCTGGTGCGGTGGTTTACGATGCGATTCATGCGGCCCAGGCGCGCAAAACCGATGTACTTATTATAGATACCGCCGGAAGATTGCAGAATAAGACTAATCTCATGAAGGAAATCAGCAAGATTCGCAAGGTGATTGAAAGGGAAATACCGGGTGCGCCCCATGAAGTTCTACTGGTTCTGGATGCAACTACCGGACAAAATGCTATCAGTCAGGCCCGCATATTTTCCGAAGCTACCGGCGTAAACGGCATTATTCTTACCAAACTGGATGGCACTGCCCGCGGAGGTATCGTACTGGCGATTGCCCGGGAACTGGATCTGCCGGTTAAACTGGTGGGCATAGGCGAAGGTATGGAGGATCTACGCGAGTTTTCGGCTGAAATATTTGCCGAGGCTTTATTTTCATAGCGGATATTAGAATTAGATGCTGAAAAATTCAACACAGAAGGACACAGATTAATACCCCAACCCGGCATAACCTATCTCTTATACTCCTTTTCATAGGTGGTTGTGGTATGCAGCCCATGGACAGTTAATTATAGTTTTATAATAAAATCTGTGTTAATCATATTCAAATCTGTGTCCTTCTGTGTCTAATTAATTTTAAGGAGGCTGACATCATGCCTGAAGTTGCCATTATCGGCGGGACCGGTGTATATGACCCGGGTCTGCTGGAGGATGCCAGGGAGATTGCTTTAAATAATGAATATGGAGATACAAAAGTTACGATCGGTCGCTACGAGGGTCTTGAAGTAGCATTCATACCCAGGCACGGGGCAGGACACAGTGTACCTCCCCACCTGATTAACTATCGTGCTAATATAAAGACCCTTCACAATCTGGGAGTAAAGACTATTATTGCAACCGCTGCCGTAGGTTCACTTCGCTTGGACTACAAACCGGGGGATTTTGTATTGGCGGATCAATTCCTGGATTTCACCAAAACACGTAAAAATACCTTCTATGAAGGTGGTGATATGGGAGTCGTCCATTGCGATATGACCGTACCCTATTGTCCCGAGGTAAGGGAGGCACTCTACCAGTCCGGCCAACAGAAAGAACTGACCATTCATAACGGCGGAGTTTATGTTTGTACCGAGGGCCCCCGTTTTGAAACCGCGGCAGAAATACAGATGTTCAAAATTATGGGCGGCAGTATTATCGGTATGACCAGTGTGCCCGAAGTATGTTTGGCCCGGGAACTGGGTATGTGCTACGCCAATCTCTCTATTGTCACTAATTATGCAGCAGGAATATCCCCCGGAATTTTGACCCATTCCGAAGTACTGGAGATAATGGGAAATAGTTTGGCCCACGTCAGAGGGCTGATACTGGACAGCGTAAAAAATATTAAGGCTGAGAGAAAATGCGATTGCCCTAAAGTATTAAATATGGAAAAGGTAAATAGTAAATGATACAGACATTATATTTTGAAAATGATGATGTAATAATACTGGACCAGAGCAGGCTGCCTGACGAGGTGGTGTATCTCAGATGTCAGAGCCCGGAGGAAGTAGCAGAGGCCATTAAACGTTTACAGGTCAGAGGTGCACCGCTCATAGGGGTAACGGCCGTATTTGGACTGGTCATGGCAGTCAGGAAGTATACCGGCCCGGAGCATGAACTTCCTGCTTATATGGAGCAAGTGGCAGCACTGATGTGTTCCACCCGTCCTACAGCCGTAAATCTATTCTGGGCGATAAGACATATCAAGAGCTTATTTTATGACCATTGGTCAGAGGGAAGAGAAAAAACGGTTGCATGGCTCCGGGATGAAGCAGAGAGGATGTTTGCAGCCGATGTGACGATAAATAAGGCCATCGGAGAGAAAGGGCAGCAATTGCTTAAGCCCGCAACCAGAATTATGACCATATGCAATGCCGGAGCACTGGCTACCTGTGGCTACGGGACTGCTCTGGGAGTGATCCGGGCGGCCAGCGAACAGAAAAAAATTAAACAGGTTTATGCCTGTGAGACCAGACCTGTCCTGCAGGGAGCGAGGTTAACGGTATGGGAACTAATGCAGGATAATATTCCGGTTACACTAATAACCGACAACATGGCCGGCTATGTTATGTCCAGAGGAATGGTGGATGCAGTAATAGCCGGAGCAGACCGCATCGCTGCCAACGGCGATACCGCCAATAAAATTGGTACTTATGGACTGGCCGTCCTGGCCCGCTATCATCATATACCTTTTTATATAGCTGCTCCGCTGTCCACCTTTGACAACGAAATTCATTCCGGTCAGGAAATTCCGATTGAAGAACGTCATCCCGAGGAAGTACTTCAACTGGGAGGAAAATTAATAACCGTACCAGAAGTAAATGTATTTAACCCGGCTTTTGATGTTACACCAGGCAGCTTGATAACTGCAATTATTACCGAAAAAGGAATAATTAGACCTGCCCAAAACTGATGTTAGCAGGAAAGGGAGATGAACACCGGTGAGGTATTTAAAAGAACGAAAAGAAGTAATGGATACGGCCAAGGAAATATTCAAAGCCAATCTGGTATCGGGTACCTGGGGCAATGTCAGCACCCGGATCAGTGGCGAACAGCTTATGATCATAACCCCCAGCGGCATGAATTACGAAAGCCTGGCAGTAGAAGATATGGTCTTAATTGATATGGAGGGCAAGGTAAGGGAAGGATGCTGGAAACCATCGGTAGAAACAAAATTACATGCTGCCATATATACCCGCCGGCCGGATGTTGGAGCAGTAGTTCATGTGCATAGTTTATTTGCGTCCGTTTTCGCGGTAGCCGGGCAGAAAATACCCGTGCTGATCGAGGAAACAGCTCAGGTGATAGGCCATGAAGTTGAGGTTGCTCCTTATGCCATCTGTGGTTCTAATGAACTGGCTCTAAATACGGTCACTGCCCTGGGTGAGGGGAGAGCAGTGCTCCTGGCCAATCATGGCTTGATCGGAGTAGGCAAGAACACGGCCGATGCCTTAAAAGTATGCTACATAGCAGAAAAGACGGCTATGATCGCCCTTTACGCCCGCCAGTTGGGAAACATTAATTCACTGCCGGAAGATGATATTAGCATGCTGAATCAAAATTTTAAAAACTATGGACAAAAGAAAAGCTAAACCGGGAGGTGTATATTATGAATATACTGCTTGATAACATAACTATTATTCCCATGACAGCCCGAGATTTTGTGATCGAAAAAGGTTATATCGTTATAACTGGAAATACCATAACCCGTATGGGGGACGGCCCGGCCCCACAGGGCCAGTATGACAAGATTATTGACGGGACCAATAAAGTAGCCTTGCCCGGTTTTATCAATACTCATACTCATGCAGCTATGACCCTCCTGAGGGGATATGCGGATGATCTGCCTTTAATGGAATGGCTGCAGACCAAAATATGGCCCCTGGAAGACCGCCTTACCGCTGAAGACATCTACTGGGGTACCTTGCTGGCTAATATCGAGATGATTAAATCAGGTACTACGGCTTTTACCGATATGTACTTTCATATGGATGAAGCGGCCCAGGCCGTTGAAAAGTCCGGTTTAAGAGGAATATTATCCCGCGGCATGGTTGGGGTGGGGCCGGAAAATGAACTGGCTATTACCCAGAGCCGGGAATTATTCAATAAATGGCAGGGTGCTGCCAATGGCCGAATTACATTCATGTTAGGCCCTCATGCCCCTTATACCTGTCCACCCGATTACCTTAAACAGGTAATCGCTCTGGCGGACGAGCTGGGAGCCGGTATACATATTCACCTGGCTGAAACCAAAGGTGAGTTTGAGGATATTAAGAAACAGTACGGCAAGACTCCGGTTGAATTGATGAATGACATAGGCTTGTTGGAGCGCCGGGTCCTAGCCGCCCATTGTGTTCACTTGACACCTGGTGATATAGAAATTCTGGCATCAAAAAAGGTCGGTGTGGCTCACAACCCGGAAAGCAATATGAAGCTGGCCAGCGGCATAGCACCCGTCCCGGAGATGTTGGAGAAAGGCATCGCAGTGGCACTTGGTACTGATGGTGCTTCCAGCAATAATAATCTCGATATGCTGCAGGAAATGCGCAGCTGTGCTCTTTTACATAAAGTCAACACCTTTAATCCCACCGTCCTTCCGGCGGGACAGGCTCTGGAAATGGCGACGGTAAACGGAGCAAAAGCACTGGGGATGGAGAAGGAAACCGGGAAACTGGAAGCAGGGATGAAGGCCGACCTGATTCTGCTTAGCTTAAGTGAACCCCATATGACCCCCCGTTATGATATCCTGGCCAATATCGTCTACGCCGGGCAGGCCAGTGATGTCCTGACCGTCATTGTCGACGGCAATATTATAATGGAAGACCGGGTAATAAAGACAGTCGATGAACAGGAAGTGCTGGAGCATTGCAGGACCATAGCGGAACGGCTGGTAAAAGGATAGGTATCGGTTAGAAGCAGAAAGGCTGGTAAATATGCCCCCTATAATTTCATTTGTCGGTAAACATAATTCCGGTAAATCCACTTTGCTGGCTAAAGTAGTAAGTATATTGACCGGGCAGGGAATAAAATTAGCTGTGATAAAGCATGCTTCGCACTATGTTTCGATTGAACCGGCCGGCGATTCGGAAAAACTATTCCTGGCCGGTGCTGATGTGGTTTATGTAGCATCCCCCGAAATATCTATCAAATACGAACACCGCCCGGAGTTAAGCTTGAATAGTATATACGAACAGGTGGCGGAGGGAATGGATTTAATTATAACGGAAGGTTTCAAAAGGGAATCGGCCATGAAAATAGAAGTAATGCGCCGTGAAATAAGCACCCGTCCGCTGGAAGTAGAGAATGTTATAGCCCGGGTCACGGATTTCCCTATTGATGGCGACATACCTGCCTTCACCTTTGATCAGGCGGAGCAAATCGCTCAGTTCATAATCGCCAGCACGCAATAAATTCCGTGCTTTATTGAGTTGCAGAAATTATTAGCAATTGCGGGGGTGGGGTGTTTTAATACCCCACCCCCGCATAATCTACCGCTTCATAAAATGGTCGTGATTTCAGGTGGTTAATAAAAAAAGCTGACACCGTTTTTGATACGGTGTCAGTTTATGTGAGTACGCCCGGAGGGGGCACACTCTAACGGTGGAAGACCCTAGTTCAGATTGATAGTGCCAGGCACCTAAAGGCCTGGGAATCAAGGAAGAACCCTTGTTGCATTCTCTAATGGATCTGGTTGCTCTTTTTCCAATGCTCGGTAAGCCACAGTTCGGTGGCATAATTCAAAGGGAGGGTTCGTAAATCTTCCCACAAATAATCCCTCACAGTCAGCTCCCGACCATCAATCTCCTTGAAATACTGTCCGCAAATCTGGCAAACAGCCATTTCAATACCTGGAAAAGTTTCATCTTTGAGAAAGATTTGCTGCTTGGAATCTTCACTGCCGCAATACAAACAACCAACACGTTTTACTGACCATTCAAAGTCACACATGGTACAGTGCATTATTCTTTTTCCAGTAGGTGGTGTCAGGACCGCCAGAGTGGATGCTTCGCCACAAACCGGGCAGAAGGTAATACCCTGGGGGTCATCTGAAGCCGGTACACCTTTTTGATAAGCCATTTCACCGGCAATATGTGCGACACCGTTTAGTGCCATTTGAAAACGGGTTGACATATCTGCATCCATTACATTTTCGCTCTTGATAAATTTTTCCCACATTATCCTGAGTTCAGAATCGGATATTTCTACTTTGGCAAGCGTATTTAATCTTTGCCAAAGCTCAATAATTGCTTCCGAAGGCAAATCCAGGATAGGTAAATACGGAGGATTATCAGCCAGATTAAGAGTATTCAGCCAATATGTCTTGCGTTCTTGCTGCCACTTATCAACTTCCTGTTTCAACAGTCTATACTTTTGAAAAGTTTGTTCAAGGATTCCGTCACCTTCTGTTGTAATTAATTTGCCTTTTTTTGCAACCATTTGAAAATTCTCCTTTATACAATTTCGTTTAAGATTTAGTTACCTCGTCATACCACTTGGCATGATGGTGAGCAGCCCAGTCAGACCGTACCGTACCTTTCCACATACCCCAGAAGGATTCGCC
>DHSK01000070.1 GCA_002408445.1 Syntrophomonas sp. UBA5288 | reverse complement strand
ACATCTCCAATGGCATAATTGCGTACATGTCCCATATGCAAGTTGCCGGAAGGATAGGGGAACATCTCTAAATTATAGTATTTCGGCAGAGAAGCATCTTCAGTAACTTTGAAGAAATTATTTTCTTCCCAGTACTGCTGCCATTTCGGCTCAATAACTTTAAAGTCATACTTGTTTTCCATAACGGCCTCCTCAAATGTATTGGCAGAAACAACAAAGCCCCCATCCCCCTGCCAGGGACGAGAGCTAATTTCCCGCGGTACCACCCTTGTTGACATATAAAAATGGTGGAGCTAGTGGGATTCGAACCCACGGCCTCTTGAATGCCATTCAAGCGCGATCCCAACTTCGCCATAGCCCCACGTATTGTCCACTCTTACTTGATAACGGAAGTACCGTCACAGGTTACTGCTTTCACCTGTAAAGCTCACCGGCGAGTTCAGCAGGTTGTACTATTTTTCACCAACCAATAGCTCTCTGCTGCTTCCCTGCTTAGTACTCCGGGTCATCACCAGCTTTTCATTTAACATTAGAAATTATAAGATAATTGTTTCATAAAGTCAAACAAAATCGGGAATATTTTAATAGCATAACACGAACAATAAAATAAAAATATTTTTGGGAGGTAAAATTGATGAGCCACAAAAAAGGAAAACAGACTATAGGTTGTGAGGTCAACGGCTGCGCTTTCTGGGAAAATCAATATTGTGGGTTGGATGGTATTAAAGTTACTCCCTGCCAGCATGTTAATAATGGTGTTCCCGAAGATGAAACCCTCTGTGCCAGTTATTCTAAGAAACAGGGCAGATAACAAGATTAAAACTTGCTCAGATCAAATGGCAAAGCGGCAAAGATTTAAAAAATCTTTGCCGCTAATTATATGTAGACTTTTTGGCATCACATCGTAATTTTCCTAATGCAATAATTCTTTTAACTCCTGAATCTTATCTTCCGCCTGCCGGTTGAGTATCGCGCTGCCCCCCTTGCGAACAATGGAATTACGGTAATGTTTTAAAGCCTCTTCCGGGTGGTCTGTCCGCAAATTTAATTCCGCCAGTAATAAAGTCAGCCGCTGGTCCTGCTCGACCGAAGTATTACGGTGGGTATTGTAGTAAGCTTCGGAGAAATACTCCAGAGCTTTCTGCGAAGCATATTTATACATTGCTTCGTCATGGGCATCAGCATAAAGCCAGGACAGCCTGAGCCAGATTTTTGCAATTCGGGATGCATCCGGCTTGTTATTTTGCAGACAATTAAGTGCAAGGTAAAAAGCCATAAAGACTTCATCCAGGCGACGAGGATGGCTATATTTAAACCCGGTGGCTTTCATCCGCTCAGTTTGAGAGGTAACCCATTGGCGCATATTGGGATCCACTTTTTTAAATTCGAAATTAAAGTTGGCATAAAAGCAGTGCGGGCAAACCCATACCATATACCACAGGGAATTAAAACCTTCGAATGTTTGCCGTAGATCACTATCAACGCCTTTTAATTTAAGCTTGGAAGAACGAACCATGGTGGTTGTAAACTTCTGACCGCACACCGGGCAATCTATCTCTTTTTCAAAAAGATATTCTGCATCGGAAGGAGGTGCAATATCGGGATAACTGCCGTGGCCTTCCGGTACAAGGTCGGATATGTTTTGAATAGAGGAAGTAGCGGGTGTATCAACCTTATGCTCCGGTTCGGATCCCTCTTCTGAATTGATCTCGCCTTTGAGCTGAGCCAGTTCCTCATTAATCTGCCGAATCCGTTTGCTCATGCCCTTCATGATGCGTAAAGCCAGAGCCGGCTGCTGAGCAATAATAGATTCAAAATTAGTTTCATTGATAACAATTACCATGCAATCATCCAGTGCCTGAACCGTAGCACTACGAGGTGCATTTTCGAGCAGAGACATTTCTCCAAAAAAATCCCCGGCATTTACATCCATAAACGGGATATCGGTGCCATCGGTAGAGTGGGCCAATAATCTGACCCGGCCTTTGAGCAAGATAAACATTTCATGCCCGGGATCACCCTGATGAAAAATGATTTCATCCGTGCCGTACTTTTTTAGTAAACCGGTTTGGGCTAATTGTCCTATATTAAGCATTTCGAGTCCTCCTGGAAATTAGAATCCTTAATGTAACGGTATTTCTAGTGTTCTCTATTATTTCGACAATTCCTTCCTGGAAGTTCAAAAAGCTTATCTGAAACAATTCAACGCCAGATTTTCATTTGCTTTGCTGCTGAGATGAGTTTATCCTGAAAAGAAGGATGAGCAATATTAATCAAGGCCTCGGCTCGCTCCCGGGTAGTTCGCCTCCTCATATCAGCTGTTCCGTATTCGGTAACAATAACAGGGGAAGCGCTTCTGGAACAGGCTATTATGGCGCCCCTGGTCAATACTGGTTTAATATTGGATTGGAGGGAGCCGTCATGCTGTTTAGAGGTGGAGGTAAGGCAGATAAAGCTTTGGCCTCCTTGCGAGCGATAGGCGCCCTCCATAAAAGCAAGCTGGGCAACGGTTCCGCTTATAGGTCCGGTACCAACAGGCTCGGAACAAATCTGACCTAATAAGTCTACCTCAATGGCCGTATTGACAGATACCACATTATCATTACGGGCTATCCGCCCGGGATGGTTAACGTAATCAAACGGATATGAAGCCAGACCGGGGTTATTATCCAAAAAATCATAGAGGCGTTTACTGCCCCAGGCAAGAGAGAAAACCTGTTTCAAAGGGTCAATCGTTTTACGCCGGCCGGTTATCTTGCCGGCCTCGGTCATTTCTAGAAAAGCCTCAACATATATTTCGGTGTGTACTCCCAGATCCTGCAGGTCTGAAGCCGCGACCATCGCCCCGACTGCTCCGGGGATACCGCCCTGGCCAAGCTGAATACAGGAACCGTCCCTCATATGTTCGATTACATGAACGGCTGTGCATTTTTCCGTTTCGGTTGGAGTAACGGGATTAAGGCTGGGCAGAGGAGGGTTAGTGGACTCATAGATATAATCTATTTCGGATATATGGACAGCTTCGGAATTCCCCCCCAGTACCCGGGGCATGTTGGTATTGACTTCAACCAGTACCTTTCTGGCATTGCGGGCGGAAACACGTGAAACGGAGGCAGAAGCCCCCCAATTAAACCAACCATGCTGATCCATGGGCGTCACTGTAGCCATAAATACATCTGGAGCAAGACAGGTAACCACGGATGGCAGTTCGTTAAATTGCATAGGCAGGTAGTAGAGCAGTCCTTGCTGGTGATAGTGCCGTTCCTTTGAACTGAAATAACGGCTATTCCAACTAAAATGGTTTTCGTCAGGATCCACTTCCATGCAATAGTTCGGCCATACGGGTAAAACAGGCCTGAGTTTAACCCCGCACAATTCTTCTTTCCTGCGGGCCAATGCTGCTGCCAGCTCGTTGGTACCTCCAATCCCCAGCGGATAATCGATCCAGTCGCCTGATTTTACTACTTTGACCGCTTCATCAGCGCTAACCAGTTTTTTCTTATACTCTTGCTGATAGTCCAACAACATGACTCCTTTTTGGGTGCCTTTTTTGATTTGTTTTAAGTTTCTGCGATTGAAGCCGGCCTATTCCAGATATGCTTACAATATATATGTAAACAAAACAAAAATTATGGAATAAATGCATATATAAACATAATATGGCAGGAATTTTGGAGCAAAATGAAGAAGTTTTACGTGAGGTGAGGCTATGTTTGATTGGGAACAAATCGACCGTCGTCTGATCGCGGCCGCAGCTATACTTATTGTCGTGTTTTTCTTTATCGGCATGAAATATGGAGAAATAAAAAGTGGCAAACCGGCGGAAGATCAAGCGATAGAAGAATTAGCCGCTGGAAATGAAAAGACCGAGCCGGTTTCTGAATATATTCAAGTATATGTGACCGGTCAGGTGGCAGCTCCCAAGGTAGTTAAGTTAAAAAATGGGGCCCGGGTATTTGAAGCGGTGGAACAGGTGGAGTTATTACCTGAAGCTAATATTAAAAGCATTAATATGGCGCGGGTATTGCAGGACGGGGAACCCATTGTGATTCCCGGGCCTGAAGCTGAAATGCAAAGCGTTACTGATAGTGTAGGGACTGTCTCCGGCTCAGGCGGAATGAGCCAGGGTCTGGTTAATATTAACACTGCCGACGTAACTGTACTGGACGAAAAATTACCCGGTATTGGCCCGGCTCTGGCCCAGCGTATAGTAGATTATCGGACTGCTAACGGATCTTTTGCCAAGATTGAGGATATCAAGAATGTCAGCGGCATAGGTGATAAAAAGTTTGAGGATCTTAAAAACCTTATAACGGTTCGATAGCTATGCGGGACGTATCCGCCAGTATAATGTACATGCCCGGATCAGTACTGGTTTTTCTGGGCCTTGCTCTGGGAATCGTTCTGGCCAGCCTGGGTAATATATATCTTACCGGTGCGGTTTTAGCGGGACTCATAGCAGTAACAGTTTTTTATGTTCCCGGGAGACGAAAAACCTTAATTGTGTTGATATTTGCGGTAGCCGGATTGATTTACTTTAACTGTACTACGGTTAAGCCGGTCGGAAAAATGCCTGATTTAAATATGACTCTGACCGGTCGGGTGGACAGTTTTCCGACCGGCGGAAATGGCAAGATTTCGTTTTATCTTAATACTACCGAACCGAATATTTATCTGCGCCGTTTGAAAGTCAATGCCTATTTTCCTTTAACGGTAAGGCCGGGCGATACTATTGAAATAAAAGGTATCTTAAAACCACCTCCAGCGCCCTCCAATCCGGGTGAATTTGATTATCCTGCCTATCTGGCCCGTCGCGATGTTTTTTATATTCTAACTGTCAAAAACGATAAAGATTTATCTTTGGTCAAACCTCAGCCGGTGTGGCAAAGCTGGATAACAGCCAGCCGTGTCAAGGGTGAGCAGGCTTTTGCGGCGGTATTGCCGGACCAGGAAGCGGCTATTCTCAGCGGGATGCTCTTGGGAAAAATCGATGAGATCGACCCGGAGAGCAATATTGATTTTCAAAAAACGGGCATTTTCCATGTTTTCTCCGTATCAGGCCTGCATATAGGATTTTTGCTCTTGCTGAATGGCTGGATAATGTCTTTGTTAAAGACCGGCAAACGTACCCGGTTTATAAGCGGACTGACCTTGCTGTTACTATATGGATTTTTAGCCGGTTGGCCGGTGTCTTTGCAACGAGCGGCCATCATGGGAGGTCTGGGTCTGCTGGCCTATTATTCCGGCCGTTTGAACAATATGTTAAACGCTCTGGCTTTGGCCGGGGTCGTGATACTGGCTGTAAACCCGGCTGCCTTACTGGATATTTCTTTTCAGCTATCTTTTGCCGCTACCTTTGGTTTAATTTATATTTTCCCGCTGGTTAAAGCCAGGATAAATAGTAAGCGCTGGTGGGACCTGGTGCTGGTTCCGCTTTGCGCGGAAATAATGATAGTACCGCTGGTAGCCTGGTATTTTAATCTCTTTTCTCCCATTTCCATAGTCGCCAACCTTCTTACCACTTATATTACCGGAGGCATCGTAATACTTGGCTTTTTGGGGTTCCTGGCCGCCCAGGTGACTTCTTTTCTGGCCCCGATTTTTTTATATCCGGCCGGGGCTTTGATTGAGATACTGTTAGGACTGGTAGAATTGCTTAAAAATGTGCCGGGAGCGTATCATTGGACCGGACCGGGTCTAATAATTGTACTTTTATATTACGCCGGCCTGGGTGTGCTTCTGTGGTCTATAGCGGCCAATAGGCAAAAGCTGGCCGGAGCGGTCCTGGCGGGTATGGCATTAATCATTGCGGGATTTTATATACCGGCCGGTTGGGACGACCCGGGCCGGCTCAAAGTGGTTTTTTTGGATGTGGGGCAGGGGGACTGCATTTTGTTGAAAACCCCCGGGGGCAAATTTATCCTGGTAGACGGTGGCGGCAGTCAATTTTTCGACGTGGGATCTTTAAAGGTACTGCCTTATCTGCATCGCTGCAGTATAAATGAGCTTTTTATGGTCATAAATACTCATCCGGACCTGGACCACCTGAACGGGCTTGAAACCCTGGTCGCCAATACGAGGGTCAGGCATCTGGCAGTACCGGCCAGCCTTTATAATGCTCCTGAATATGAGCACTGGAAAAAATCGGCGGGAAACAAGATTATCCCTTTAAAAAGAGGACAGACGATCAAACTGGAAGATGGATTTTACTTAAAAATATTATTGCCGGACGGTGCGGCCTACGCCTTAAACAATTATAATAATCATTCACTGGTGCTGGAAGTTGGCTATGGCAAGTTTAAAATGCTATTAACCGGTGATGTTGAGGAAGAGGCAATTGAGCGGCTTATGGCTCAAAAAAGCCTCACTCCGGTGACCGTCGTTAAAGTTCCCCATCACGGCAGCCGGAATTCAGCGGTGGATGATTTTTATGATGTAACCCAACCGGCCTATGCTGTCATTTCAGCCGGCCGCAATAACTCCTTCGGACATCCCCATATCGAGGTCCTTAATATGCTTGAAGGCAAAGGAATAAATATCCTGCGCACCGACCGGCAGGGAGCAATTATTATGATCACAGACGGGCGGGGACTCAAGCTGGAAAGCAAATAATCGGCCAAATTCAATCGATTATCTTATAGAAATTTAAAATAATACTTAAAAATATTAAAAAACCAATATTTTGCCATATTTCCCTAAATTTTTCCTATGAAAAATGTAATAATGGATCTATGGCACAACCAAGGCCAAGCCTTATAGATAAATGTATGCCTGGTTGATTTAAGTAAGGAAGGGAGTGAGAGGTAAGGTAAAGGGAAGCCAGAATATGCAGATA
>DHSK01000186.1 GCA_002408445.1 Syntrophomonas sp. UBA5288 | reverse complement strand
CTATGGTCGCTATTAAGGTTGCAAGAGAAAGGCATTAAGGGAAGACCGTGAGGCGTACATGAGTACGTCGATTGAACGTTGAACGGTCTTTCCTTAAAAATGCAGCTATTGGGCTTTTTGGGCATCAAATTACTTGGCTGGTTTTAAAACCCGTATGCTTTATTTACAAGAATCACTTTTATCCTGTCCTTAATAAATTGCCTCGTGATCAGAACAAAGTCGTTACAAATCCTTTGCTCATGCCTACAATCGATGCATTTGTCCAGCTTGGTACACGGCGTATCCTTCTTAAGCCTTTTCGCATCTAAAGGAGCCGCGATTTGTCTGGCACGATGGATGGCATCTGCTACGGTATCTGTCAATTTATTGATACCGACTACCACGATTACCTGCTTGGGTCCATACAACATAGGAGCAACACGACTTCCATTACCATCAATGTTAAATAGCTTTCCATCAAGTGTAATAGCGTTAGTACCAGTCAAAAAGGTATCAGCGTCGAAATTTTTCAAATAAATCGCACGCTTTTCCTCCGGTGTCAGCCCTAACTGATGTTTGTCATAAAAAGTAAAGCTGCCCTTCCGAATAAAATCAAATACGCCGGTTTCCTCTAACGTGATAGAATCTCCGCAGCCAACCTTCTCGCCCTTTTTGACCAATACAGCCATAAGTTGGAGCAATTCTTTCTCGTTTTCAACAAAGTATCCAGCCATGTTGTTTCGCTGCAAATTTAAAATTACTTTCTTTATTTTTTCGTCCATATTTACCTCACAAAGCCCATTTTCCAGTAATCAAGCATTGGTTATATAATCCGTATTTAATATATCATAAATTGTAAAATCAAAACGACTTAAACCCCAAGAAGCCAAGTCCTACTTTCATTTTTAACGGGGACGGACCGTACCGGTTTGAAATCATATTATTGATGAAGATAGTAACCTTAATGAAGCCTGCGGAATATTATGGAATATATACCTTTAAACTCTAATCGGAAGGAGTGATCCCATGCATACAGAATGTTGCTCCGGGAGCAGTAGAAGAGATTGTGGATGTGGCATTATACGGGATAGACGTCGTCGGTGTAGATGCCGTTGGCCAGACAGAGAATGCCGTAGAGGGAGAAGAATTAGAAGAAGGAGAAGAAGAAGAAGATTTTATTAAACCCGTCGATACGACAGTTGAATATTGTAACAATTACTTTCAATTGCTCATGAGAAGCGAAAAGGCTGTCCTAATCCAGAGCGGATATGGGCAGCCTTTTTGTCCTTTTAACTATCTTATTTTTTATAAGGGGGAGTCTATTTGGCTGTGAATCATTAGAATCATTATAATGACCACCGGGATAGGTACCATCATTAGTAACCTTGTAATCATCATGGTTATGAGCCGGATAAAATGGATGGGGTAATAAAGTATCCGGAAACGCGCGGCCGTTAACAAGCCAGAAGTTGGGTTTATAATTTACGGCATTAAAATTGGGATCATTGGTTAGCACCGTGGCGCAATATGGAAAATCAATCACAATATTGAGATTAGTTCTGAACGTGACGTTGTGGTATTACGGGATTTTGACAGGCTTTATAATACTCATAAAGCCCCTTTGGGGTGGTTTGTAACGGTATGCTTTTACGGATGGTTGATTATAATTCAAGCAATATCGCGAAAATAGGGATTGTAATAACTGAAAATAAAGTTGAAAGTAAGACACCTTTTGTTGCAAAGGTTACATTACTTTCATATTGCTGTGAAAATATTGTACTACATGCAGCTACAGGCATTGCAAATTCTAAAACGGTTACCTTGGCCAGTAAAGAGTCATCCCCCAGGCCGAAGCGCATCAAAAGTAAAACAGCACCTGGAATAACAAGAAGCTTCATAAATGAAAGCAGATATAAATTCATATCTCCCAGGAGCTCTTTAATATTAATATGACCAAGCTGCAACCCAATAATCAGCATCGTAAGCGGTGTCGTAGCCGCTCCGATCAGGTCTATGGAACCACCTATAAAGCCCGGTAACCGATAGTTAAATAGGAATAGACCAAAGCCGATAACAATTCCAAACATTCCCGGCGTAAGCATTCCTTTTAAGTTAATTTTGGTTTTGGCTCCTGCGGAAAGTTGAATTAATATGATACCGATTGTAAACAGAAATATGTCATTTACCATTTCTACTATAGATGCATAGAATACAGCATCTTTCCCGTAAAGCGCATTAATAACAGGTATTCCAATAAATCCGGTATTGGCAAATACCAGCATGAATGCAAAAAGGTATGCTTCTTCAACTTTAAGTTTTATGACCTTCACAATAAAATAGCTTAAAGCAAAGGCGAGTGCAAAGGCGGCTAACATAATGATAAATATGTAACCGCAGTTCAGGAGCGTTTGTTTGGAGTAAGCAATCTGCATCGCGTTTATAACCAGACATGGCCAAGTTAGATTGACAACAATAGTTGAAATGCCTTTTGATTGGTTTTCGTTTATCATATCTTTTTTAGATAATATTACGCCCGGAATGATCATTATAAATATCATTGCAAGTGAGTTTATAATTTCAGATATTCCCACAATAGCACCTCTATTAAAAATTTAAATTATGTCCCTTTTTTAAAACACACTTTTGTTTATATCGGATTCTTCTTATAATACGATAATACATCAAAAAGCGCATTACTTTTAGAGAAAAAAAGTGTCTCCAGGGTGGAGACACAAACGTATATGTTCAAAATGTGCTTAGCGAAAACCATTTATTCTTACTATTAGGAAACCGTTTTAAATCCGTAATCCACCATGGCCTGCTTAAGGACTTCCCGATTATTTTCACTCATTTCTACCAGCGGCAGACGGCAAATGCCCACATTCATTCCGATCAAGTTAAGAGCTGCCTTAATCGGAATGGGGTTCACTTCAATGAAAAGGGCTTTGATTAGATTCAGGGCGCGAAGTTGAATTCTCCTGGCCTCTTCTACATTACCGGCCAGGTAACTGGCTGTCATTTCATGAAAATCCCGGGGAATCAAATTGGCTGTGGTGGAAATAACCCCTTTGGCGCCCAGCGACATCATTGGTACCACGATTCCATCATCACCCGAGTAAATCGTAAAATCTTCTCCGCATAAATTGGCTATTTCTCCAACCTGACTGAAATTACATTCTTTAATGGCAACAATATTGTCAATCAAAGCCAGCTCTCTCATTGTCTCCGGATTAATATTAAGATTGGTTCTGGACGGGACGTTATATAGTATTAGGGGGATTTTAACACTGCTGGCTATGGCTTTATAGTGCTCGTAAAGCCCCTTTTGGGTGGTTTTGTTATAATAAGGGGTAACGGATAGAATACCATCAGCTCCGGCTGCTTCAACTGCCCGGGATAATTTAACGCCATGATAGGTATCGTTACTGCCGGCCCCTGCAATAACCGGGACTCTTTGGCCTACTTTCTCCACCGTAAATTTAACCGCAGATACATGGTCCTCATCCGGCAGCGTACTCACTTCGCCGGTAGTTCCGCAAATAACGATGGCATCAGTGCAATTGCCGATCTGGAATTCAATAAGTTCCGCCAGTTTATCGTAATCTATACCACCATCTTTAAAGGGTGTAATAATAGCTACGGCTGAACCAGTAAACAGAACCGGTTTACTCACAGTAATCCTTCCTTTCATTTAAATATTATTTATGGTCGGCTGAGCATGGACTTGCGTCTTTATTTACAGTATCATCATATTAATATTCAGTAAAATAGATTGGTTTGATTATTTTAATCATTAATATTGATAATCAAATAGGTGAGGTCTTATGGAACTACGACAACTTAAAATATTCGTTACCGTGGCAGAAGAGAAAAGTTTTACCCGGGCTGCGCAAAAAATGGGTTATGCTCAGTCCAATGTCTCCGCCCAGGTGCGGTTGTTGGAAGAGGAGTTTGATATCAGGCTGTTTGAGCGCTTGGGGAAAAAAATTGACTTGACCCCGGAGGGGGAAAAGCTCCTCTATCATGCCAAAAGGCTGCTCCGGAATGCTGCCGAGGTGCAGGAAGCCATGACCTGCTCCACTGAGCCCAATGGTATTCTTAATATCGGCATTTCCGAATCATTATGCATTTTTAAACTGCCTGCTCTTTTGAAGGAATACAGCCGGCTCTATCCCCAGGTACAATTAGTGATACGCCAGGGTACGCCCCTTGATTTTGCCCGATGGCTGCGTGAGAACATCATTGATGTGGCCTTTTCTTTGGATCAGGTTATAAATGATGATGATCTGGTCACCAAAATACTATGTGAAGAGCCCATGATTATTGTCGGTAACAACGAGCACCCCTTAATATCCAAAGGCTATATCGAATTAAAGGATATTGGTCAGGAATCATTTATTTACACCGAACGCAACTGCAGTTACCGGTCAGTAATTGAAAACTACTTCGCTGACTCCAATATAAAGCCAGGCTCTTCCTACGAATTTGACAGCATCGAAGCCATCAAACAGTTTGTTCTAAGCGGGCTGGGAATTGCGCTGCTGCCTTATGCAGCCGTGGAAAAAGAATTGTCGGCCGGGAATATGGTTGATCTTAATTTGATCGAGCCCAAAATAGAAATGTATACCCAGATCATCTACCACAAAAACAAATGGCTGTCGCCCACCCTGTTATCGTTACTGGATTTGGTTAATGAATACTTCTGAAAAACATATATGCTGCCTATCTCTTTAAATATACCATTTTGTTCCGTCGCTAATAGACAATAAAATTAGCACGATATTAATATTAAAATACAAAGAGATAAAGGGGTGTCTTTAATGGAATACACGGTTCTATTTACTAAGTTTGGTATTATATCTACATTTTTAATCTTTTCATATTTTTTATTATCATTATCAGCATTTGAAATTGTAAACTGCAAAAAACCGGCAATAAACAAAATGGATATCGTAGGAGTTATGTGGGTATTATTGGTTGTAATTCCGATACTATTATTGGGCTGTGAAAGGATGTTTGATGGAGAACATTTCCGTGATGCAATGATTTTTTGCGTATTTGGGGCTTTCTATTTAATTTATAAACCCTTTTTTGGTAAATTCAAAACAAAAATATTTTTTACCAAAAAAAATTACCAGCCTAATGAAAATGCCGCTTGGATTGCGACTATAATGGCTAGTGCTATTATGTCGGCTAACTTTACCCATATAGCTATAAATTATATTTTACTATTACTTTCAACTGGCCAGTTAATTGGATATGCAAATTTAAATGTATTGAAAAAGTATGCTTTTGAATGTGAAGGTAATGTTATTACAGGTTACTTAGTTTCGGAAAATAAAGATATATTGGTCATTAAACCTGATAGAGGTACAGTCGCGTACGTAAAGAGAGGTTTGTTAAAAGTGGGAATGGCAATGCCGAATCAAAAATGGGGATTTTAATAATTAAGTTCCAAGGCTTATAACCCCACTCCTGTAAACCGCCTTAGTAGGAGTAAGCTGAATTAGATTGTGGGAGGGTAAAGCATATAGCCAGGTATGATTGGGGACTTCAGGCCAATATATATTATGCAGATTTTGGAACCTATTATTTCAAGCGTTATGATTGGGAAGGCTATATTTGTAAAATGTTCGAAGAACTAAACCTCTTTCACTTTAATCTATGCGGAACTTATGATTAAGAACCATTAACGGTTATGATTTTGCATTATCGCTTTTGCACAAAATCCAGATATAAAAATGCAGAAACACATCAGATTATGCATAAAGATAATTGGTTTATTCTTCCAAGTTTTTATTGACTTCTGCATATTTTAAGGATAATATTGTGCACAACGATATCTTTTTAGGCAGAAAGAGGTGATAGCGGTGAGAGAATTTGATTATACAATAATTCCAAATGAACTAATAAACCACGAATTAATGAATCTGGTATCTGCAATTCATGAATATAAGGGAAAACAAGAACTGTTCATCGAGGCAAAACCTGATGTGTTGGAATCTATGCTTGAAATAGCTATTATCCAAAGCACTGGAGCTTCTAATAGAATTGAAGGAATCTATACTTCCGATGAGCGTTTGGATGCTCTGGTAAAGTTCAAGGCGGAGCCGCGTAATCGATCTGAGCGTGAAATTGCGGGTTATCGAGAAGTTCTGAGTATGATCCACGAGAGTTATGATTATATGGTACCGCACACAAATGTAATTCTTCAGTTACACAGAGACCTCTACCATTTTAGCCCGTCCCCCAGTGGCGGTACATTTAAGAACTCAGATAATATTATCGCTGAAAAGGATTCCACCGGCCATAGCAAGGTTCGCTTTCAGCCTTTGTCAGCATTTGAAACCCCCGAGGCGGTTAATCGGCTGACCAGCACCTTTAATAAAGCAATCAATGCTGAAAAATATGATCCGTTACTGCTCATACCCATGTTCATTTTGGATTTTCTTTGTATTCACCCATTTAATGATGGAAATGGACGAATGAGCCGCTTGCTGACATTACTCCTCCTATACCGTTCAGGTTACATAGTGGGCAAATATATCAGCATTGAGATGATTATTGAAAAAACAAAAGAAACCTACTATGAGGCATTACTGAATAGTTCAAGCGGATGGTATGAGGGAAAAAATGATTATCTTCCATTTGTGAAATACTACCTGGAGGTTATACTAAGTGCCTATAAAGATTTTTCTTCTCGCGTAGAGCTGATGCAAAATCCCAATCTGTCCAAGCCGGAACGTATCCGCGTATTGTTTGATAATACCCTGCAGAAATTATCGAAACGCATGATTCTGGAAAAATGCCCGGACATCAGCACCTCAACTGTTGAGATGACTTTGTCGTCGCTGTTGAAAGAAGGTTATATACTAAAGGTTGGTGCAGGCAAGAATACTGCCTATATCCGCAATATGGAACAGCCTGAAAAATTGTCAGAATAGCATCATCTGATTCCAAGTTCATTTTACGATTAAGTTGAGACTGTAACAATTTTTTTTGCTGTTCGTTTATCAATAAGGTCTATTCCCTTAATATATAATTGTCTCAAAGTGATTCCTATGTATGTAATAATATGTAATACGTGGGGAAATAGGGATATGATGTATGCGCAAATAGCGGAATATTTGCGCATACATCAAACAGCCTATTCTGATTATTAGCTTGGCAATCGTTTTATTCTATAGCTTGGGCAATTGCTACCTTCCCGCTCAGCAGGGTGCGACTGGCATTCAATACAGCCAGCAGTGTCACGCCCACGTCGGCAAAAATTGCTTCCCAAATACTAGCCAAGCCGATGGTTCCAAGTATGATAAAGAAGGCTTTGACTATCAGAGCCAAATAGATGTTCTGGCGGACAATACGGCCGGTTCTCCTGGAAATTTCTACCGCACTGGCCAGTTTGGAAGGGGCGTCCTCCATTAGAACCACATCGGCGGCTTCGATTACCGCATCACTGCCTAATCCGCCCATGGCCACGCCGATATCGGCCCGGGTAATAACCGGGGCATCATTGATCCCGTCGCCGACAAACACCAATTTTTTTCTCTTCCTGTCTTCAATTCCCGTTTCCAGTTCTTCTACTTTATTGACCTTGTCTTCCGGCAGCAATTCCGCGAAGTACGAATCAATCCCCAGTTCGCGGCTGACCTTTTCGGCCACTGTTCTATCATCTCCGGTCAGCATGACGGTTTTTCTGATTCCTAATTGTTTTAACCGGCTGATTGCTTCCTTCGCATCAGGTTTTAATTCATCGGAGATGACGGTGTATCCGGCATAAATTCCGTCAATGGCCACATAAACAACGGTCCCTGTGATATCGCAATCTTCATGAATAATATTTTCCCTGTGCATCAGCCGATCGTTTCCGGCCAGAACTTTACGGCCTTTTACGGTGGCGCTGATTCCGTGCGCGGGAATTTCCCGGTAGTCCTGGACCTGATCATCGGAGATTTCATTGCCCGTATTCTCCTTATAAGCAGTGCAGATTGACTTGGCAATGGGGTGGTTGCTGTATATTTCCGCTCCGGCTGCGGCCGCCAGGAGTTCTTCCTGGGCAAAGCCGTTTTTCGCCACGATCTCCGTGACCCGAAAAACGCCTTTCGTCAGTGTACCGGTCTTGTCAAAAACAACTGTATCCAGATCCGCAAGGGCATCGATATAATTAGCCCCTTTAACCAGGATTCCATTTTTGGAGGCAGCTCCAACTCCCCCGAAATAACCCAACGGAATGGAAACAACCAAGGCGCAAGGGCAAGAAATAACTAATAATACCAAAGCCCGGTAAATCCATTCACTGAATACAGCGCCCGGTACCAACAACGGCGGAATAACCGCAATTAATACGGCAGCCCCTACCACGATGGGGGTATAGAAATTGGCAAATTTGGTTATGAACTGTTCCGTGGGGGCCTTACGTTCACCGGCCTTCTCAACCAGCTCAAGAATTCTGGCTACGGATGAATCTTCAAACGGTTTGGAAACCAAAACCGTAAGCAGTCCCTGCCCATTTATCATTCCGGACAATATTTTCTCGCCTGCCTCAGCTTTCCGTGGGACGGATTCGCCGGTTAAGGCCGAAGTATCCATAAATGATGTTCCTTCAATGATTTCCCCATCCAACGGGACTTTTTCCCCGGGCTTGATTACTATGAGCTGACCAACCTCTACCGCTTCCGGTCTGACCTGACGCATTCCCCCGTTTTCTTTGAGATTCGCATATTCCGGTTGAATATTAAGCAGATCTGTGATAGATCGCCGCGAGTGATCGACTGCCCGGTCCTGTAAGTATTCTCCAACCGCATAAAAAAGCATCACACCCACTGCCTCTGGCAATTGGTGGATAGCTATGGCTCCGCCGGTAGCAATAGTCATCAAAAAATTCTCATCAAAAAATTCTCTGCCCGCCAGTTTTCGAAAGGCGGCCAGAATGACCGGCCAGCCAACCAGGAGATAAGCCGGAATTAAAACAGCATATTCTGCCCATGAAAAAGGCATATTATGCAATGATTCATTAAATATCAAGCCTACAACAAATAATAACCCTGCTGCGACTATCACCAATATACTATAATGCCCTTCCTCTTCTTCCGCATGCGAATCAGACCTGGACTGAAACCGTTCCGTCTTCTGCAGCTTCACTTCCGGTTCAACCCGTTTAATGACGGCGCGGGCTTCTTCAGCCAATGTTTCCGGCAGTTCAACGCTCAATGTATTAAAGTTGACGTTTATATCCTCCAAACCATTTACCTTTCGAAGTTCTCGTTCCAGTTTCGCAGCGCAGTTCGGGCAATCCAGGCCTAACAATGAATAACGTATATCCGTTCCTTCTTTCACGTCCAGTCCTTCTCTCATAATAAATTGGCTTCCTTCAGCTTTTTCAATTCTTCCTAGTCCTAATCTTCTTCGTTTATATGCTTTAACCCCAGCTCAAAAATTTGCCTTACATGTTCATCTTCCAGCGAGTAGAATACGATTTTGCCCTCTTTCCGGTTTTTAACCAAATTAGCCTGCTTCAAAACCCTGAGTTGATGTGAAACTGCCGATTGTGTCATGTTTAGCAAATAGGCCAAATCGCACACACACATTTCAGCTTCATCTAAAGCCCATAATATCTTGGATCTAGTCGAATCTCCGAAAACCTTAAATAGTTCCGCCAGATCGTATAGTGATTCCTCCGGGGGCATTTTCCTTTTTACTTTGTTTACAATATCCTCATGGATTACATCGCAATCGCACCGTTCTATTGGTTGCAGCTTTTTAGTCACTCTGCACCTACCTCCTTCCTAATATATGAATACTTGAATAACCTTTCATATATGTGATTATATTATATCCTTGCCTATATTCCCTGTCAACAAGACACACAATTATCTATTGTTGCAACAAGCTTCATAAAAAGGATGGACCCCTAATTGGAGTCCATCCTCGATGTTTTCTTCTTTTTCACGGTCTTATCCTGACAGGGGTCAGTTCATTAACACCCTGGCTTTTTGCTTATTCGCAGGCGGCTGCCATGATAAGTCCTTATAACCTCTATGTCGGCGGCTATCTTTAGCCTGCGGTATAACCCCCATCAATCACTAATTTTTGACCTGTCACAAAGGATGCTTCATCTGACATTAAGAATACTGCAGGCTTGGCAATTTCAGCAGGAACTCCCATGCGACCACCGAATTTACCACGAGGAACGATTTCTTTATCTTTTACAGGGTCATTGCTTAATGGATGTAATGCTGCTAATTGAGCAAAGTCAAATGCTTCTGTTGTCAATGAATCTTGTTCTGCCAAATCATTTTTATCGGCAGCTACAGCTGCCTGAAATAATGGTGTCATAATATAGCCCGGATTTACAGTATTTACGCGTATACCATAATCCGCCAATTGCAGGGCTAATGCTTTTGATAAACCAACTACACCATGTTTACCCATTGTATATTGAACTAAATTGAAACGGTCAATTAGAATTTCACCTGTTTCTTGATTTACAACTTTAGGACGACCGGCAACACCGTGAATACTGGAAACCATCACGATTGAACCTTTGGTTCCATGTTTAATCATTAAACGAGAACCATATAATGCCGTATAGAATACCCCATCTTCATTAATACTTTGAATAAATCTACGGGATTTTAAAACTTCTTCCGGGTCTTTATCAAAATCTTCTGCAGTTACCACACCGGCATTGGCCATTATTGCATCAACAACGCCATAAGTCTGTTCTGTAATTTCAAATAATTTTTCAACATCTTTAGGCTGAGATACGTCAGTGTGAACAAAAGTTGCGCGCCCTACACCGTATTTAGCATTTAATTCCTTAACAAAAGCTTCACCTAAATTGTCATTAATGTCAGATACAACTACCCCTCTTGCTCCTTCAGCTAATACTTCACGAACTGTTGCTGAGCCGATAGAGTCAAAACCAGGAATTGCTGAAACTGAACCTGTCACCACTACTACTTTGCCATCTAATTTACCCATTACAGATTCCACCTTTCTAAAATTTTTCCTTTCGGGCATTTTTACTTACGATAGAGGAATGTTTCCTAATGGATGGAGGCTATGACCACCGTGAGATATACTCCCTGATAAAGGAAAAGACCATGCCCAGCTATAATTGCCTTGAAGAAACGGGGAGTCAACCAGCTTAAGCTGGGTTTAATTGGGACGGAACCCCTATCTGCTCTGCCGGTTACCGAATGGCATACCGGGGTTCATGCAAGGGAGTAAACAAGTTCAGAGTCTCTATGTCCTGGGCAAATGCGATTGTCCTTTCGGCTCTGCCTGTGAATAATCGGTTTCACAGATGTGGAAGTGGTCACCCAAATGATAGCTTCATTGGGCTTAATAAGTATTGGGTATGGGAACATCCCCGTTTGCACATCACCTCTTTCTTTTCATATATGCTTGAAAACAAAAAGGCCAATATTCTTACTGTCGTTTTATAACTATTTCAGTAAGAATACTGGTCTGTCTTGAAGCCACCCCAAGGTTTCTCCGCAATCTACCAAGATATGTAATTGTACGTTACGCACTATAGTTTCCGCTATTCTGACAATATTCGGTTAAAAGCGGTAATATGCATCCAAAAATCGCTTTCAGGTTCATATCATGGGTCTGATGTATGGTCTTGGTCTATAAAAATTCCCCAAAATAAGATAGATTGTCAGCCGGCTGCTGCCGCGCAGCCTGGATTTATAGTTAACTCCTCATAGCATATAAAATACGAAAAAACCAATACTCCCGGCGATTGAGTCTATGCCCTTCGCCCAAGCATTGGTTTTCTGCCAAGCCACCCCTGAGGGTTTCTCGTTAATCCGCCATAATATATACTTATCCTTATAATAGAAAATAGTATTACATTTAGCAAGACCCTTTTATCAACTTTGACCGGTTTGTTTTTCATTATTAATGAATTAACGAATGGGAATGCCTTGCAATAATGGCTTTTGAAACGCCCATCATCCTTTTATTTGTCGAATAGAAAAAATTATTTAACACAAGGGTAACACAAGGGGACGGTTCTCTTGTGTCATACTTGGGAGTGTATCAATAAACTGTAAATGGAATAATGTTCCAGAATTTTAGTAATACTAAAAGACATTAGAAAAAGAGCAACCAATTTCAGCATACTGATCAGACGATTCTTTAATCCTGTGAGCATAATAAATATCTATTTTTGCCACGGGTTTTAGCGTTGTACATAGCGATATCGGCGTTTTTTATCAGCGTTTTGGCATCGGTTCCGTCCTGTGGATACAAGGCAACACCTACACTGACCGATATAGAAAATGTCTGTCCATTCAGCAAGATCGGCTTGTGGAGCATATCTATAAGCTTGTCCAATATCTTTATAATATCTTTCTTACTTGTTATGTCATTCAACAAGATAATAAACTCATCACCACCGAAACGGGCAATCATATCACTGCTGCGAATACCGCGGGATAATATCTGGGCTACTTCAAACAGAAGCTGATCACCCAGTTCATGCCCCATCGTATCGTTAACGGCTTTAAAAGAATCAATATCCAAAAAGGCAAGCACGAGCATCTTTTTCGTTTTTTCCGCCGATTTGATTGTCTTTTCCATCCTGTCCTTAAATAAAACCCGATTGGGCAGAAGCGTAAGCTGATCGTGGTAGGCGATAAAATTGATTTCCTTTTCGGCTTTAATTTTTATGACTGCATCGGCGATTATATTGGTTATTACCTCCATGTATGTGAAAGACTCCGAACCCCATTCTATTAAAGGATGGGCTGCAGTGAAAATCAGAAATCCAATGATAGTATCCTGTTTTTTGATGGGTAAGGCAAGCAGCGCGCGAATCTTCCTGCTTATTAACTGATTCCTGAGCTTTTCCGTTTTAGACATCAGCTCTGTGTTATGCAGTTTTACCACATTCTGAGATTCAAATAGCTTTAACAACATGGATTGCATATCCAATACCGATTCTTCGAACATGTCCGAATGCAACAAAACGCTCTCCGCCAGCCATTCGGAGGAATAATGAATGCGTTCCTCGTTCGGCTCCAGCAGCGCGATATAGGCTCTGTCACTCTTAATAAAGCTGCCGCAACGCTCGAGCATCCTATAAACCTTATCGTTAAAATTTTGTTCGTTGGCCGACACAAAGTCGTGGGAAGTTTCAGACACCAGTATCTGCATGTTGATCTGCTTGGCATTTTCTTTCAATCTTTGCACATAAACCTTATTTACATAAAAAGCAAGAATAGCAGCAAGACCTATTAGGCCGATTCGGATAATATAATCCGCCTCGTCAACTTTTATCGAAGCAAACGGCATAGCCGCCCAAATAAGCAACTGCGTTAAAATTGACGAAACAATAACGGTAATCAATATGGTGCATCTGTTAAACAGCAGGCAGATGATCATCAGCAAAAAGGTAAACGCCCACGTAATATTGCCGCCAGACTTCACAAACCAAAGTGTGACTACCGGAATGGTAAAAGAAAGGGTTGCGGCAAGCAGCATTTCTTTCATTGAATCGCCCAGTTTCGCATTATTAATCAAGAGAACAAAGGCCGCCATAGCAATTAAAGCCCCGTTGGATAGAAAAACCGAAGGCCAGGAAGATCCTTTATCTATTAATTGTATAATCAGATTAAAAATACTTCCAGCAACAAAGATAAAGCTGATGTACCGGTAGACGTTTGTATAAGCAGATTCATTAAGGATGAGCTCGTTTTGATTTTCAGTCTCAGGACGCATAAAGCCATGATATTTCACGGAATAACTGATTGCGGCAATTACAAAAAGTACAAACACCGGTGAAAACTGCGGAATTCTTACTTTCAAAAATACTGGCATAACATCGGTTAGGGTGCCCAATATTGACGCCGCCAAGATAGAACCGAGCAGTAATTTGGCCTGTTTTTTGATTTTGGGCAAGGTTGAATTCTTTGCCCATATATATATGATGATACTTGCAATGACTATAGAAATGAGGCAATACCCATAGTAGAACCAATCCCATGCATCGGTTTGGGAAATATTGAGCCAGCCTAATTCGTTGTGGATTAATAAATCCTGATTTAAATGAATGAGCGGAAGATAAGTATACGCAAAAATTGTCACTGCCGAAGGCAGATAGAGAAGCGGATAGAGCCACCATTTTTTCAGCAAATTTTCCTTTTTGGTTAACAGCAAAATAAAATGCAGCATAATACTGCATATGGTTCCCCACCCGATAGGCGCAAGACGCCTTCCGAATGAGCAGATATCTTCATTTGCCGCAACAACAGTAATCGCTAAACCCATGCACCAAAAAAGCATAGCACAGCCCAAAGCCAGAAATGCCTTGTTAATAGGTGTTCTAATATTATTTTGGATGGCATACAATCCGCAAGCGACAGAACTGCCGCCGGTTGCCACCAATAATATGCCGAATACTATGGAATATACCATAAATCGGCCCCCCTTTTGGCGTATTCTGTTTTATAATATCAACAATACGGTTATTAATCAGATAATGTATTTTGCAAAGAGGAAAGCAGCAGATAAAAGAAAGACAGGGCTGTAGCAGTCTGGTAAAATAAAGCTGTCTTCCAATTCCAAAAGGGGCTTTTAACCTTGTCCGAGAAGATTATACACCTATATTAAGACGCCATAAAGGAGCGAATTGAAGGAGCAGGCTAAAAAACAGCATAGAGGAAACCTTGAACTAACCATTGCTAGCTTTTTTGCTGTCCAATTCCCCGCACCATAACATGGTAAATTCCCATCTTACTTTTCTCTCTTGGCTTTCTGGGTATTCATCCACACCCTTTTTACTGTTTTCTCTGATTCTAGCATACTTTTTTACCTGAACACGAGAGAACCGTCTCCCTGTGTCTTCTATGCGGCAACATAATCGCAAACTTCACAAATGCCACTTTTTCAGTAGTATCGAACCGTTTTCTTGTGTCCACAACAAGCCTGTGGTAAATTATTAGGGAAAACAGGAGGAAAAACGCATGGCGTATAAATCAATATTTCCCCAACAGCCCAGAATAAAAATACCTTTCAGCCGTATGGAAGTAATCCTGGAAGTTTTATCACTGGCGGGACTTGTCGTCATGGCACTTATGATAATAAAGGCATGGGCTCCCTTGCCCGCCACCATACCCAGCCATTTCAATGCTGCGGGCCAGCCTGACGGATACAGCGGTAAAGCTGGTCTTGTCATACTCCCGGTCATAGGTCTGCTGCTCTACCTTATGCTGGGCGTTCTTCGCTTTCTTCCACATGTCTATAACTATCCGCGGCCGATAACAGAACATAATGCCGAGCGCCAATATCGCCTGGCCATAAATCTGCTCGCATGGCTGAAATTTGAGATAATATGCTCCTTTGCGTACATTACCGGAATTACAATACAGGTTGCACTTAAGCAATCGAGTGGATTGGGAGCAGGATTCATGGTTGCTATGTTGATAGCTATATTTGGAACATTGGGAGTATATTTTTACCTGGCCTTTCAAAATAGATAACCTGCAGCGTTACACCGGGACTGGAGTGTTCAAACCTTCTCCTGTTTCAAATCCGGATTCTCACGTTATATGTAAATATGCTCATATTCTTCGATAAGGTGTTTTTTGTTGGTCAGGCCCACCAGATAGTCCACACTGGTCTGGTATAAATGTGCCAGCTTTACTATAATTTCTAACGGAACAGGGCGTTCTCCGCGCTCGTACTTGGAATAAAGCGACTGGTCGCACATAAGATATTCTGCCACCTGCTGTTGTGTCAGGTCGGCGTCCTCCCGCATATCACGAATTCTCAAATTCATAATTATCACCAAATTAACTATAACAAAGGACATATAGTCCTATTGGTATTTTGGACTATATGTCCTAAAAGCCTGAGACGATAATAATGCCTGACTATAAAGAAATGTATTTGAAATGTTCAGGGCATCTGAGCCAATTCCGCCACATCCGCATTTATCTATAGCCTAAGCCTAGAGTATTAGAGACATAAGAGAACAGTCCTTGTGTTTCCTAATTATAGGACTTCTACATAACCTTTAGTTCCGTTTACCCGGATTCTCTGTCCGTCTTTTATCAGTTCGGTGGCATGGGGTCAGTCATCATTTGTTGATGACCGACAGATAAATAGACGTGATTTTCCTGATCATTGGCTTCAGGGATGGGGTATAAAGTAGTGATAGGCCGGCTCTGAACAATGTAAAATGTATCATCAGCCCAACACCATTCGATATCCTGGGGGCAGCCGAAATGTGCTTCTATCTTCCTCCCCAGGTGCTCAAGCTGCAAAATCTGTTCATCCGTTAACGCCGGCCTATTCTGCCGCTCAGGCAAGATTTTCTGTGCTTTCGTACCGCCATCTTTTAAGGCATAAATAGCCAGCTTCTTGGCGGATATCTTCTTGTCGATAATCTTGCCGTTACGCACTTTATAGATATCAGCATTTACCAGACCGGAGACCAAGGCCTCACCAAGACCGAAGCCGGCATCAATGGATGATACCCTCCTATTAGAAGTAACGGGATCGGCAGTAAACAAAATTCCTGCCGCCTGGGGGAAGACCATCTTCTGAACAACCACAGACAGGTAGACTTTACGGTGATCAAAGCCGTTTTGCAGGCGGTAAGTTACTGCTCTCTCGGTAAATAGTGATGCCCAGCATTTGCTGATATGCTTTAGGATTGCCTCCTTACCTATAATGTTCAGATACGTATCCTGCTGGCCGGCAAAGGAGGCCGTCGGTAAATCCTCGGCCGTGGCGCTGGACCGTACGGCATAGGCATTTTTTTCACCAAACCTTAGGAGGTGGCTGATGATTTCTTCCCTAATATCATCCGGGATGGCTATCCCTTCTATAACCTTGCGAATCTTATCACTAAGTTCAGCGATTTTATCCCGATCTTCCACTTTAAGAAGCGATAACTGATCAAGTAATTCGTTAATCGACGGCGTTTCCCCCATGATTCTTTTAAGGGCTGCAGTAGAAATACAAACGCCATCCGGTACACGTATCCCTTTAATCTTGGCAAGCTCCCCCAGGTTCGCGCCTTTACCCCCAACAAGCATAGTTTTTGTTTTGTCAACATCCTGAAAACTAAGCACATAGGAACTCATACGTTTCCCTCCTTATGAGGAGTAAGCTAAAAGCCTAAGCTTTCTCCAACAAGTATTGCTTTAATCCGGCCTTTAAACACGGTCTTGCTTGTAATTACGATCTGACTCCAACTATGATCAGCTCTTCTTTGGTCTCACAGTAAAACCCTTTCATATCCGTTTTTTAAACTCTTCGATCAGCTTCCGGGCCAATAAGGTTTTATAGCGTTCTTTTGCCTTCAGAGCATTCATAATATCCCTCCCATGCGCTTTATCACAATATTGTAGCGCAAGGGTGCAAAAATAGGCAGTCTTTGTTTTCCAAAAAATGTATGTTATAATTAAAATATAAAGAGTCGGCTGATAGGCAATTTAAAAGATGCCCTATCAGCCGACTCATCTGTTTTCTTCCCCACCCTTATTTTACGAAGTTACCGAGAAATCCAGACCTTTGATATTTTTCATAGCGCCCCTAAAAGAAATCTCAGATATTCATGGGCCTGCACTTTGGAGCAATCATTTCCTTTTAGAAAATGCCATTCTAGAATGAGAAGAATCGTATTGCAGTAGTGATCTGCAACAATCTCATATGGGATCTGATAATGCTCTTTATTTGGGCATAGATTGAATATTTCCCGCATTTTGATACTCAACTGTATGCGAAAATGATCAAGCAGAAAATTCTCTCCGGAGTTAAATTTCAAGATCTGTTTAATCAAATTTCGATGAGCGGTGATAAAATCATACGCACGATCAAAGAAAATATATAAACTGTCCTCCTGATCCAATCCTTCATATTCTCCAAGACGAATCTCTTTAAAAAGGCTATACCAGCAATAATTCAGCAAATCGTACTTATCATCAAAGTAATTATAGAATGTTGCCCGGGGATAATTGCTTTGCTGGCAAAGCTCATTTACTGTGATTTCCTCAAAGGATTTTCTCGAGAGCAACTCAAACATAGTACCCGAAAAAGCTTCTAAGGTACGTTGCGCTCCTTTGGTTGCTCTTTTTGTAATATCATATTTCATAATACTGCCTCTTTTGCAATTTTGTATTTTTGTCTAAATTCGGACAAAAGCTCTTTTTTGATTCTTGCTTTTATTTATATTTGAGTCTATCCTAAAGTACGCAAGTTTGCAACTGTCTAAATTTTTTCATATGAATATCATTTGCGAAATTAAAATAGAAAGCTGATCTGATTGCAACAATAAGAATAGAAGGGGGTCTTACAAATGTCTGTTGCGGTTATAACTGGTTCGTCCTCTGGACTGGGCAGGGAATACGTCAACGCAGTAGTCAACCAATTTCCCGAAGTAGATGAAATATGGATGATTGCCCGCAGATTGGAACGTCTTAATAAAATTGCAGAGCAATACCCGCAGAAAAAATGCAAAACCATTGGACTTGACATTTCCAAGGATGAAAGTTACGAAACACTCCGTAAAATTCTCTGCAATGTGATTACCATTGAATAGCTGTTATTGAATAATTTCATTATTTCTGGGGCTATATAGAGATAAAGAAGGTGAGAGTATGATCTTTTATTTTTCAGCAACAGGAAATTCTAAATATGTCGCTTTAAGAATTGCAGAAGAGACAAAGGAAAAATCCATTGCCATCACAGACTGTATTAAAAACAAACAATTCACATTTGAGGTAAAGGATAAAGAAAAAATCGGGTTCGTTACTCCGACATACTTCTTGGGCTTGCCTTCCATTGTATGTGAGTTCCTTGATAAATTGGAATTACGGATGCCGGATTTACACCAACCATATATTTATTATGTGGCAACATTCGGAACAACAACCGGGCAGACCGGCCATATGGTCAATGAGTTCCTGAAAAAAAGAGGCTTATCCCTGAACGGGAGGTTCGGTGTGCAGATGCCGGATACGTGGACCCCGATCTTTGATCTTACAAATAAAGAGAAAATAGCTAGAATCAATCACGAGGCTGAAAAGCAGATCGGGGAAGCAGCCGAAAAGATCAAGCTGGAGTCCGTTGGAGATTTTCGCCGCCGAAAGTTGCCTATGGTCGCGGTCAAGTTGTACCACCCTCAGTATGAGAAGCAACGGCAAACAAAATATTTTATGGTGGAGGACAGTTGTATCGGGTGTGGGCTCTGTGCAAAAAAATGCCCGGCAGCAGCGATTGAAATGCAGGAAGACAGACCTGTATGGATCAAGGAAAAATGCGTGCTCTGTCTTGGGTGCCTGCACCGCTGTCCGACGTTCGCGATCCAATATGGAAAGAAAACCAAAAATCACGGCCAGTATGTCAATCCGAATGTAAAAGTATAAAGGTGGCGGTGATCAAAATATCGCCTTCCTCCATTTTCAGAACGACCCGTGCCCTCCCCTCAATGGTTCCTGATGAAACAGGTATACCCGCCAAGGCGCCTTTCGGGGTTTTGCCGGTCTTCTTTCTCATCCAAGGTTTTTCAAAATCTCATGATAGCGTATGGTTGCCAACTCGCTTGGTTTACCCTGTTTACAGAATGAAAGTCCGGCAAGCTTCCGATTAACGCGTTCAACCACAATATGACCACCAACCATTTTGGATTCCAGCCTTTTTAATGCCTCAAGAAACCGTTCATCATTCTTAGCCCTATTGTAAAAGGACAAAACATAAACATAAACAAAGAGATTATAATTGCGAAAAGGATATTCGACCTGCATAAATAGTGTACCTATTCCATAATGACATGGGCCAATTGGTTTGCGGATTGTCCAATGCTCAAGCAAAAAATCCACCGCTCTGTCAAGCGCCGGTTCTTGGTTAAGATAGTCACTAAAACGGAAGGCATTCAGAACAGTAAGGGTTGGAAAAGGATTCGAATACTCTGTTTCCGGGCCCCGGCCAAAACTGAACTTATTGCATCGCCAGCCGCCGTCAGTATACTGGATGTCCAAAAGATGCCGGAAAGTTTTTTGCAGTCTTTCATCCGAAACATACCCCATGTGACAAAGTGTATTGGCTGCATGTGCAGTTTGACATGGATATATACCACCCCGTGGGTACATTTTGAAACGTCCATCCTTTTGCCAAGTACTGAAAATCAAATCAGCAGCTTCTTGCAACAGAGGTTCGCCAGGTTCCATACCTAATTCCAGCAAGAGAAGCACGCTCTCCAGAGTTGAGAAAGGAGCTCCTTTTAGCAGGCGTTTGTCCGCTGTGGCCCAAAGCTCGCCTCCATTATCATATCTATGCGACAATATTGCTTCAACATCCGATAAATATCGCTTCTCAACCCCCATTCTTTTCACCTCCGTTGGTTTCACATCCATATTCTTATTTATTCTTCCATCACTTATGCTAATAAACCTCTTTTTATAAGCCTTATAGCCTCTCAATCCGCACCACCGTTTCCACGTGCCTTGTGTCTTATAAAAAAGATGCCGTACCCAGCTGGCATCACCTTGGCGGCAGAGTAAATGACTCGCTTGAACCATTCGGAAATTTCTAATAGTTTCGACAAGCTCGATTAACATTTCCCGAACAGCCTTCATATAATGCGGTGTGAGGAGAAGTGCGATAGAAAGGGGTGAACATCAATGTCTAATAGTCCATATCGGCAACCGTCATGTCCAATGCCACTATATCAATCCCTTCGGGGCAAATACTTCGTTGGATTGAGCCGGGAAGAATTTGGCGACGGCAAGTATGCATGGGCCGGGCTTTTTAACCCCCGCAATTCCGGAGTATTGCTTTTCGTAAATGTTTTTACCGTTGGCAATGTTACTGAAATTCCCTTTTCTTTTCAGGTCTGGCTGAATACGGCAGCGTCTGGAACGGCGAGGCTAACGGATATGCAAAGTTCGTCCAACACGGCAATCCGCCCTTTGCCCAAACCAAGGGTTCAGTTTTTGTATGCAGAGAATGTTGATGCGGAACCTGCGGGAGGAACAATCATATTTGGACGCCGTTGTCCTGCTGAAACGACCATCGTATCTGAGGAGGATGGGAAATTTATCTGCCCGCCGGGCGGTAATTTTTTAATAAACTGTCTCCCCCCGGAAACAAGCGACGAAAAAGTTCTGGGACGTATTGCATTCGGCTGGTGGGAAGAGCCCTGTATATAGTTTCTGCAATAAATTAGACACAAGGGGACGGTTCTTCCGGGTCATTCAAGCCCGTCAAACGATATGACACAAGAGAACCGTCCCTTTATGCTTTCAAATGAGGCCCGCTGGAAAACCGGCGGGCCTTTTATATGGATTTGGTTCGCTCTACTGCGCCGTATTCGGGAGGGCATTGACCAGCAGCGCATACCTGGTCCAGTGGCGGTGCATGGATAGTTGGTTGATGAATTCCGTTTCGAAGGGTTTCAGGTCGCTGACCCCATTAACGGCAATGATACCCTGGAAGACCCAGGGGGCGGCCGCTTTTCCCGATAGGCCGGAGATTAATGAGGCTGCATCCGTTGCCCTAAGCAGGTCAATCCCTTCGTTAGTGGCCCCGATCGTCTTGGCGTGGTGCAGGGCCTCATTGATAAAGGTGCGCGCGTCGGCATTTTGCTTGAGCGCGTTGACATGATCTCCGGCGGGGATGAAAACCGCATCGTAAACCAGCGCGCCGACTGTGGTTAAGGATTTGTCGGGCGTAAGCTTCGTGCTGTTCCTGCCGGTAATGGGGGCCAAAGACACGCCTACAGTTTCGGGCACTGCCCCGGCCCCTTTAAGCGCATCCGTCATAGCCTGCACCGCGATGGGGCAGTACCCGTTATCCACGAGGATGGCAACTTTTCTGGTCTTGGCTGTCTTGACGGTATTTTCTTGGCTGAGCGCGGGGGAAGACACCGTTACCCCGCTGGGTGTTGTCTGCGGGGGCGGATTGACCCCGATGCCTGCCGCGATCTGCATTCCCAGTTCAGGCGCGACCTGGGCAAACATTTCGGCTACCGCCTGTTTGATCTTCTTGTCCTTGACGCTGCCTACCTCAAAGTGGAAGGCGTCGATGATATGCTCTTTTTCCGCCGGGGACATGCTGTTCCAAAACAGGGTGGCCTGGCTGAAATGGTCCCGGAAACTCTGGCTGCGGCTCCGCACCTTGTGCCCGTCCACCTTCTGGGTGTAATGGACAAAGCCTCCTTCCGCCTCATTGGCGGGGGCAGGCGAATTTTGCGCCAGGGCATTAGGCAAATAGCTGACCGGTCCCGGATGGATGCGCATCTGGTGCATACCGTCGCGCTGGTCGTTATGCACTGGCACGACCGGACGGTTAATCGGAATCTGCCGGAAATTGGGACCACCCAGGCGGCTTAGCTGGGTATCTTCATAGGAAAACAGGCGCCCCTGCAGAAGCGGGTCGTTGCTGAAGTCGATACCGGGCACGATGTTAGCCGGGCAAAAAGCGACCTGTTCCGTCTCAGCAAAGAAGTTGTCCACATTCTTATTCAGGGTCATCTTGCCGATGATTTTGACCGGGACCATTTCTTCGGGCCAAATTTTGGTCGGGTCGAGGATATCGAAATCGAAATTGAATTCCTGACTTTCCTCGATGATCTGCACCCCGAACTCATATTCCGGGTAATTGCCCTGTTCGATAGCGTCCCACAGATCGCGGCGGTGAAAATCCGGATCCTTGCCCGAGAGTTTCTGAGCTTCGTCGCGCATCAAGGAATGCACCCCCAGGAGCGGCTTCCAGTGGAATTTTACAAACCGCCCCTTGCCCTGGGCGTTGATAAAGCGGAAAGTGTTGACCCCAAAGCCCTCCATCATACGGAAGCTCCGGGGGATGGCCCGGTCCGACATGATCCACATGACCATGTGGGCCAGCTCCGGCGTGTTGATGACGAAATCCCAGAAGGTGTCGTGGGCAGTGGTGGCCTGGGGCACCTCGTTGTGCGGTTCGGGTTTGATCGCGTGGATCAAGTCCGGGAATTTGATGGCATCCTGAATGAAGAAGATCGGGATGTTATTGCCCACCAGATCGAAATTTCCGTCTTCGGTATAAAATTTCGTGGCAAAGCCACGCACATCGCGCACGGTGTCGGCCGACCCCTTGGAGCCAACGACGGTGGAAAAGCGTACGAACACCGGGATTATTACGTTAGGGTTCTGCAAGAATTTGGCCTTCGTAAATTCGGCCATGGATTCATACAGTTGGAAAACTCCGTGGGCGCCAAACCCGCGCGCATGCACGACGCGTTCCGGGATGCGCTCATGGTCGAAGTGGGTGATTTTTTCCCGGAAGTGAAAGTCCTCCAGCAAAGTCGGTCCCCGCTCCCCGGCTTTTAATGAATCATCCGTATTGGCAAGCTTGAGCCCGTTGTCAGTGGTCAGCTTCTGCCCCCTATCGTTTTCCAGATAAGGCTTGAGCTGCTCCATCTTCTTCATACTGTTATCATTTGATTCTTTGAAATGCAAGGCTGATTCTCCTTTCCGTTTAATATTTTGCTTTCATCATATATATCAGTATCCCAAACCGTTTGAGGTTTTATTACGTTATACCGTGACCGAAACCGTTGATAGATTTGCTTCTCGCTGTTTGTGCGGCTCAAAGAAGGCCAACAAGGGGACGTTCTTTTTGTTGGCCTTTTTAAATTACATTGTATAATGGTATAAATTTACCTGAAATGTTGGTTAAGGGATGCGACAACCAAGAAAGCGAAGTGAAAGTGGTATTTACTATATAATTCTACGAGGAATCAATAGATAAGATATCTTTATGATGATTATCGGTGTTATAGTAGCCAACAAAAAGAACGTCCCCACGTTAGCCAATACCATATGTTTGGTAAGGAAGGCATTATAGTATTTCATTAACAATAACTGAAAATAAAATTATCCGATTCTGGCCGCTATCCCCAACCATGTTTTTTTCGTCAAAAAGCTTTCTTCGACCTGTTCCTCCAACTCCAAAAACCTTTGATACGGGATGCTAAAAGAAAGGATATCTTTATCTATATATTTTCGAGCCGAGGGATCGGTTAATCCTATAACACACTTCTGACTTCCTGCCTCTACTTGCTTTAGTGCATAAAGTACGGACTGATGACAGCCAGCACCAAACTCTATGATAACATTGTCCTGGGTTGCCTTATCATAATTGGCGAACTGTACTAGTGCGGATAGTTGGTCTGCATTAACCAGGAAGATAATGATATCCGGCGTTTCGTTCTCCGCAACCTGTACTAGAGGTTTAAAGACAATATAAGTCTTTGCAGCAACTTCGGGTAATTCAGT
>DHSK01000037.1 GCA_002408445.1 Syntrophomonas sp. UBA5288 | reverse complement strand
CGAATTCCGTACCAGGCTACACTATATGAACCCAGAATACCTATAATCGTCCACATTAAGATAAACAGCACCCCGCCTATGGGAGTCTTTTGCAGGAAACCAAAATAGAACGCTATGCAGACGCCGATAAATGCGAATAATATGCAAAGAAACTTACCCTGTTGAATAAGATAGGTTTTACAGGTCTCATAGATAGTAGCCGCAACATCCAGCATGGATTTATGGGCCTTAATTTTTTTAACTTTATTAAATTGATATACTCCAAAAAGCATCCCCAGTATACATACCACAATACCGCCCATCAGCAGGTGATTTTGGCTCTGGGTAAGATGGGGAATGGCCAGATTGGCTTCACTGGCAACTGCTGTGGCAGGCATAATTAACAACATAGCCAGACTGAACAGGCTGCCCAGCACTGTCCGCGTAGTTTTTCGATTAATAACAACCTCCATTTTAACAAATCACATCCTTAATAATTATTCGTGTCTTCACATACCTAGTGGCTAAAGCTGCAATCTTCCTGCGCATCCGCCGGATTTTTTCCCTCCCTTCTTACTGATAAAAAAACCTGCGTAGGCTTCTTGTCAGTAACGAGACAGAAGTTGCAGGTAGATCCGAACACCAAGCAGGTGCATGGGGATAAAATAATTTTATCCGGTTTATAAATAAAACAAAAGGCGCAAATGCCCTTTTATTGCCACTCCATCCATTATTAAGGTAAGTAGTTCCTATTTATTAGTATTTCTTGCACTATATAGTGGTTTTACACGGCATGACTTGACTTGACTGTTAAATGGTGTAAAATGTATTTGTAGGTCGATTTCGATTTTGGACTAGAAATACAGAGCAAACAGAGGGACGTTCTTTTCGTTGGCTTGACACAAGCCAACGAAAAGAACGTCAGGCTGTGTGAAAAGTCCATTTTATATACCTCCTACTATAAGCAAATTTGGTAAAATATATATAGTGGGAGGTGTTAAGTATGGCATATGTAAAGGGAGAGAACCGGCAACAAATTACCATGTTTCCGGAAGTTATGGACGACTATGTTGCTGAAGATAATCCAGTCAGAGTTATAGAAGCTTTTGTTATGAGTTTGGATATGTCTGAGTTAGGTTTTGAAAGAGCACAAGTACCTACTTTGGGCAGACCAGCATATGATCCACGGGATCTATTGAAACTCTACCTTTACGGATACCTTAACCGTATTCGCTCTTCCCGTAAACTCGAAGGTGAAGCAAGCAAAAACCTTGAAGTAATATGGCTGATATGTGGACTGAAACCCGATTTTAAAACCATAGCTGATTTCAGGAAAGACAACAAAGAAGCCATTAAAAAAGTATTCAAGCAGTTCAGCTTGTTATGTAAAGAATGGGGACTATATGGTCAAACCCTGGTAGCCGTTGATGGATCTAAGTTCAGAGCCAGCAACTCCAAAAAGAAAAACTTCAATGAAAAGAAACTAAGTCGACAACTCAAATATATTGAAACAAAGATTGAACAGTATTTAAATAAGCTGGAGGAAGAGGATCAATCTGAGGTAAATGCTCACAAACCAAGTGTTGCTGAAATCAATCAGCACATCCAGGAATTAAAAGAACGAAAAATAAAATATGAGGAAATGCTTAAAACAATTAAAGAAAATGACGTTTCCGAAATATCTTTAACAGATGCCGATGCTAGACAAATGTCAGCCAACAACAATGGTATAGATATCTGCTACAATGTGCAAACCGTAGTTGACGGAAAACATAGCATGATTGTAGATTATGATGTTATTAATAATCCGGCAGATCTTGGACAATTGAACCAGATGGCTAAACGAGCGCAAGAATTATTTGATACTGAAGAAATAAATGTCCTCGCAGATAAAGGATATTACTCGGGTAAGGATATTAAAGAATGCGAAGATGCTAAACTGATAGCCTATGTTGCCAAGCCCAAAAGTGCCAATGCTACTGGCAATGAAGAGTTTTACATAAATAAGTTCCAATATGATGCCGAAAATGATTACTACATATGTCCTGCTGGACATGTTCTCCCATTTGTAAGCTATCGTAAAAACAAAGGAGAGATTATTGGGCGCGATTATCACAATTATAAAGCTTGTAAGACGTGCAAACTGAGAGAATGTTGTACAACTGCTAAAAGAGGAAGGACAATTTACCGAAATATTTACCAGGATCTGCTGGATAAGGTTGATAAACGAACTCGAGAAAACAAAGAACTTTACTTCCGGCGGCAAATGATTGTAGAGCACCCGTTTGGAACTATTAAACGAATTTGGGGTTATAGCTATTTTCTTACTCGAGGCCTCAAGTCAGTAAATATTGAATCAGGCCTGGCTTTTCTTGCCTACAACATAACTAGGGCAATGAATATTCTGGGAGTTAAGGAAATAGTGAGGAGATTAAAGGCTGCATAATGCCTTTTCAGGATGGTTTTTCATATATACACCAGCAATTATAAAGGGAAGCAAGCTGTATGCTGTTATGCTTCCCTTAAATTTACTGATATTTTCACACAGTCTGACGTCCCTCTGTTTGCTTTGTTTGCTTAGGGCTGCAATCTTCCGAACACTAAGCAGATGCATGGAGATAAAATAATTTTATCCGGTTTATAAATAAAACAAAAGGTGTAAATGCCCTTTTGTTGCCACTTCATCCATCATTGAGGCAAATAGTTCCTATTTATTAGTATTTCTTGCACTATATAGTGGTTCTTCATGGTATGACTTGACTTGACTGTCAGATTATGTAAACTGTATTTGTAGGTCGATTTCGATTTGGCCCGGAAGGAGGTGTTGCCTATGAGGGTAAGCTGAATGTATGAGGTTTAATGAAATAAATTTATTAGGGAGGCAAGAGACAACTTTATATTATAGGCTTGGAGATGTTGCAACAGTTGTACTGTAATTCTAATCTTTAGCCATTCCATAAAGTAGTAAAAGCAGCTAATACGTAGTCTTAAATACTATGTTTTAAGAGGCAATGGGCATTTATCATTGACAAGAAATGGCCGCTTAACCGAGGCGGCAGTCAAAGTCCATTATGGTCATAATGGAGTATCGGCTACACCATCAGCCTCGTTTCTTGGCGGTGTCGGCGTTAATTTCTCAGTTACTGTGAGTGAAGAAGCTAATGGTTATACGCACGCCGCATTATAATAAGTAACTCTTTTGTCCGTAACGTTTGAGCCTAAGATAGTAATGTAGCAAAAGAGATGAATGGACGCCTGAAATTATATCCCAGGCCTCCATTCACAAGGCTGGGCAATTGTTAGGGGACCAATGGCAATTTTGTAATCTAACTCCAAGTCATATGTGCTAATGGCACTAAGAACGAAAGGTGTGAAAATAATATGATTGGCATATATATTTATGGGTCAATTATTGCAGCAATACTTCTCTATGTGAATTCAGTAACGATATTGGTAAAAGTAAAAAATGGTGAACACACAGTATTGCATACCATAATTGGTTCAATCATAAGCGGTTTTATTATGTATTGCTTTATAATGTTTTTTCACACTGACACTCCCACAATAAAGCACATGGGATTCCCTAGCCCCATTTTTGAATGATGGATATTTTTGGGAATACCCCCATTCTCACATGTTGGTGGTGGCCAGAATTACCTTCAATTCCTGGGGCGAACCCCAACTTACACCGTCAAATTTGGAGAGTCCTATAATAATTGTTGGTTCGGGGGGTGAGAAATGCGGATTCGATGGACGGATGCCCATTGTTGAAAGCTAGCCCAAGGTCATGTTACTCTCAACCGCAGTGGAAAACGGCTGCAAGGGCTGATAAAGGTCCATTCATGATGCAATAGATGAGCAATTGTCACAGAATGATAAAGATCGGATCAAATGATTTTATTCGAAGGGAGCGATTTCAGTGATCATGGGGAAACATAAATTCAGAATATGCGCATTTTTGGTGGTTTTCCTTCTCAGCGCAAGCGCCGGTGCAGTGCTGGCGGGTACCGCATCCAGCAACTGGTTTAATTATGGACCCGTTAATGGCTACTATTATGAGAACGCTGCGATTGTAGTCACAGGTTCCAGCGGTGCCTGGGCAACCACCATTGCGGAGACATCGAACAAGCAAACCGTTCCGGCCGGATATGTCGGCGCCCAGGCACGGTTATACAATTCAGAGGGATCTTTAAAACTGTCATCCAATTGGATGTATAACAGTTCATCCAATGTGACAGGGGTGCAGCCATCAACTTCCATTTACACTACGCGCGGTACTTATTATTCATCTGGATTTTCTCAGGCTTACAATGGCTCGGGTTATAACAACTACGGAACATACCGGAGCCCGAATCAAACTTATTAAGGAGGAGAGAATATGCTTTTCAAAACGCTCAGTCGACAAAAAGTTGCGCTTGGACTTGTTTTGGTAGTGGGATTTGTGCTGGGAATTGTCGGTTACGGCTTTGCTGGCTACTTTTCTGGTCAGAGCCAAGCCCCATCGCCGGTTTACCAGAAGAACGAAAGCGGGCAAACGTATGGCTCGGACGCCGGTATTACCTCTTTGGAACAGGAACCCGACCTGATTCAGGCAGAGAGCGATGACGGAACCTTTGGCTACGTATTATCGAAAGATCTCAACGGGGATATGCCGAAGTCACCTAAGGAAGCAATAGCGATGCAGAGTAAGACTAAAAGTGCTCGAACCATCCCGCTCTATGCGTCCGATGGGAAAACCGTGGTTGGTTCTTTCAAAATTGAAACCGGCGATTTTAAAGAATTAACGAAGCCGGTTAATTGATTGATGATTGATTTCGTTTAAAGCCAGTTTGAGAGGGGCTGTACACTAGCGGTAAATAACCGCTAGTGTACAATGCTTCCCTCGAACCGTCCCCGTGACTCCTTATAATATGTTTTCCAGCGTTACGGCCTCTTTTTTAGGTATGTGTTCTACCATTAGTCTGATCTCGGAAAGCTGACCCAAAGCAAGGGCAGGGTTTTGGCTGGGAACATATTCTTTTACTTTGGCCAGGGAAAATTCTATGTTATCCATCTCCTGATGGTCAAGTACGACAGGCCACCATCGGGCTTCTTTCTCCCAAGTTTTTTCGAGTTGGGCAGTTTGACTAACCGCAATTGCCCAGTCTTCCTTTTGTATTTCTCTGCTCACCCGGTCTATTTGCCGGGTTAACTTTTCGGTGGAAGCCTGCAGGGCATAATTAGTCCAAAAACCAGCACCGATAATGGTTGCTAAGATTATTATGATGCTTATCAGCAGTCTCATAAGACAATGCTCCCTCTTTTAAACTTGTTTTTGAGCCGATTCTTTTACCTGATAAAAAAAGTGACCGAGGGTATCAATCCCGGCAAAAAATAAATCTTTGGTATCTTTTACCCCTGCTTTCTTGAGCTCCTTGTGCAGCCATTCCATATCATGCCGGCTTTTGAAAAGATTATCCTCAATCAAGCGCCCATCAATAACCAGCGTTACGGGCAAACCTTCGCGCTGCGGCTTAATTTTCATATCTTGAGGCTCCATCGGCCGTTTATCCGCTTTTAAAATTACACTGAGCTGTCCGCTGGTTTCCAGAATAGCAAACTCGACGTCACCGATGTCGGGTACGTTCTTCAGGCGCAGTTGCTCCAGCAAATCATTGATATTCAAACGCAGTCTTTTAAGTTCCGACTCTACTATTTTGGAATTTTCGATCAGTACACTGGGTTTTCCGCATATAACCCCCCGCGCTTTTTCGCTTTTGAGCGATATGTAGGAGAAAATAACTTCAGAGGCAAACAGAATAAATATGGGAATCAGCCCATTGATAATGGGAATACCGGTATTTTGCATAGGAATAGCGGCTAATTCGGAAATCATAATAATGACTACCAGTTCATAGGGCTGCAGCTGGCCTATTTGCCGCTTTCCCATGATTCTTAATAGTATAACGGTAGCCAAATATAATATTAAGGTGCGGATTATTACTAGAATCATTCAGATCTTTCCTTTGGTTAAATTATTCTATCTTATAATTAACCAATTTTCAGTTGGTTATGTATACGACAAAGGGACGGTTCCTGCGAAAGAGCCGTCCCATGTTAAACTATGCGATATAAATGGTTGTGCGCTGCAACCATGGCCTGTTCATACGAAAATACTGTTCTTGTCATTGCTATGAATAACG
>DHSK01000026.1:94635-101124 GCA_002408445.1 Syntrophomonas sp. UBA5288 | reverse complement strand
AAAGAATGCCAGCGGCAAATAGGCGGCCTCACTCAAACCCTCCAGGAAAATGAGCTGATCCAAACCAGGCAAAAAGAACTGCTGGAGAAAATACGTATCCAAAAAGAAGAAACCCTGCGCTGGAATAACCTGCACGAACTAATCGGCTCGGCTGACGGGAAAAAATACCGTAATTTTGCCCAGGGTTTGACCTTTGAAATCATGATAAATCATGCCAACCGGCAATTGCGGAAATTAAGCGACCGCTACCTGCTGATCCGGGATGACCGGCAGCCTTTGGAGTTAAACGTCATAGACAATTATCAGGCCGGCAAAATTCGCTCCACCCGCAACCTCAGCGGGGGAGAGAGCTTCATAGTCAGCCTGGCCCTGGCCCTGGGACTTTCCAATATGGCAAGCCGCCAGGTCCGGGTCGATTCCCTCTTCCTGGACGAGGGTTTCGGCACTCTGGATGAAGACGCCCTGGAAATGGCCCTCGACACCCTGGCCGAACTCCAGCAGGAAGGCAAGCTGATCGGTGTCATTTCCCATATTGCCGCGGTAAAGGAGCGCATTACCACTCAGATCCAGGTCATACCCCAATCCGGCGGCCACAGCATCATCGTGGGCTAATGAAATTAAACGGTAATGTTTATACTATACTATGAGAGTTTTGCATAATTAACTTTTCCCTAATGTCATCCTGAACGTAGTGAAGGATCTTTCAATCTCCGAGCGGGGAAGATCCTTCGGCTTCGCTCAGGATGACATAGCCCAAGTTCAGGATGACAAAAAACGTTATTCATAACAATGACAAATGGGGTTTTTGTAATTATGCAAAAAAAGATACCTCATTTGATATGCTTGGCTAGATGAGGTAAAATATTACACCTATTCGACAATCAGAAAGAGAGATGAGTTAATGCCGGCATTCAATGCAATGAATCTCAGTGATTCAGTAATTCGCGCAACCGCCCATATGGGCTTTGAAGAAGCTACTCCGGTACAGGAAAAAACTATACCGCTGGTCCTCAATGGTCAGGATGTAATTGGCCAGGCCCAGACCGGAACCGGTAAAACCGCTGCCTTCGGTATCCCGATGGTAGAAAAATTAGATCCGGATGCGGAAGCTATCCAGGGAATGGTAATTGCCCCTACCCGGGAACTGGCCATTCAGGTAGCCGAAGAATTAAATAAGATCGGCCAGTACAAGGGTATTCGTTCTCTGCCCATTTACGGCGGGCAGGAAATAACCTACCAGATAAAGGCCCTTAAGAAAAGGCCCCAGATCATCGTCGGAACGCCGGGCCGTTTAATGGACCACCTGCGCAGAAAGACGGTGCGTTTACAGCATTTAAGCATGGTAGTCCTGGATGAAGCGGATGAAATGCTTGATATGGGCTTCCGCGAAGATATCGAAACCATCCTGGAACAGGTGCCTTCCCAGCGGCAGACCCTGTTATTTTCCGCCACCATGCCTGCCGCTATACAAAACCTGGCCCGGCAGTACATGCAGGACCCGGTTATCATCAGTATCAAAAACAAAGAGATGACCGTTCCTGATACCGAACAATACTTTATCGAGCTGCAGGAAAGGCAGAAATTCGATGTCCTGTGCCGCCTGCTGGATATCCAGTCACCCGACCTGGCTATCGTTTTTGGCCGCACCAAGAGAAGGGTCGATGAACTTTTTGAGGCTTTGAACACGCGCGGTTATTCAGCCGAAGGGCTGCATGGTGATTTGACCCAATCCAAACGTGACAGTGTGCTGCACCATTTTCGGGAAGGCACGACCGAGATACTGGTGGCGACCGATGTTGCCGCCCGGGGTCTTGATATAAGCGGAGTGACCCATGTTTATAATTTTGACATTCCCCAGGATCCGGAAGGTTATGTGCACCGGATCGGACGTACCGGCCGGGCCGGCAACCCGGGAATAGCGATGACCTTTATAACTCCACGGGAATTCGGACAGCTGCAAAACATAGAACATGCCATCAAACGCAGACTGATCCGTAAACCGGTGCCTTCACTGATAGAAGCCATCGAAGGGCAGCAGCACCTGGCGGTCGAGAAATTAATACAGGTGGTGGAGGAGGCAGATTTCTCCGCCTACCATAAATTAGCCCAGGAATTACTGGATGAGAATGATTCCGTCACTCTCTTGTCCGCCGCTTTAAAGCTGCTTACCAAACAACCGGACATGACTCCGGTTGACATAACGGCTGATGAGCAACGGTTCCGAAGAAAACCGGCCGGCAACAAACGCCCGCCCTCATCGCAACGCAAACGCGACTCCGGCCGCCACCGTAAATAGGGCTTAAACCAGCACAATCCAGGCACGGGAACTCAGGCAACTGACCATCCCCGTGCCTGTAATAATTTCTGTCTCCTTGGGGCAAATTACCATGAGACTATAATTTGCTGAAGGAGGCAGGGATTATAACCATGATATTTGCTTATGAACCGCTGGAGGGCGGCTATAATGTTCCCATGCGCGTGGTGGGGGCCAATATACCCTACGAATGGCTGATTTATATACTGATGTTGATTCCTTTGGGTATCTTCATTTACGGTTTTTACAACCGGGTCCAGGTATGGAAACTGGGCCAGGGTGAACAGCATCGCAACGACCAGGCCGGGCGCCGTATCTTATCCTGGCTTTCCTATACCTTTGGCCAGCTGCGGGTGATACGCAAACCTTTGCCCGGCTGGCTGCATTTGATGCTCTTCTGGGGTTTTGTGGTGCTGCTCATCACTACCGCCAGTTTCGCCAGTTGGGATAAAATCAATTTTCCTCCTTTAACCGGCAATTACTATATCGGACTCTCCTGGCTGGCTGATGTAACCGGTTTTCTTGCCTTAATAGGGGTATTGGGTCTGGCTGTCATACGTTACATAATGAGGCCGGACCGGCTCAATGACACCAAACCGCTTGATGGCTGGCTTCTGCTGCTGATTGCGGTTATCCTTTTGGGTGGTTATGTTATCGAAGGTTTGCGCCTGGCCGCCCAGATGAAGCTGGCTCCGGACCTGCAACGTTTAGCCTATGAACAGTCGGCATCACCCATCGGCTGGTATTTTGCCGGTCTTTTCAAAGGTTCCTCCCTGGCCCAGGTTCTGTTCTGGCACCGCATCAACTGGTGGTCCCACATGGTGTTGGCCTTCCTATTTATAGCTCTGGTTCCCTTTACCAAACTATGGCACATTTTTACGGGTATGCTTAACTATGGCTTTCGTGATTTTGACCCCAGCGCCTGCCGCATGGTTGAAAATATAGAAGAAGCCGAACAGTTTGGGGTAGAGAAAATAGAAGAATTGGGCTGGAAAGACCTCATGGATCTGGATGCCTGCATTCGTTGCGGGCGCTGTCAGGAAAATTGCCCGGCTTATATGACCGGCAAAACGCTAAACCCCAAGATAACCCTTATCCAGGCCATGAAAAAACACATGGACGACAAAGCAGCCTATCTAACCCATCAACAACCCGAAGAAAATGGTGAACTGGCGATGACCACTTCCAGTGAACGTGAAGAAATCGACCCCCGTGAAGCCAGCCTGATATACGATGTGGTTACTCCCGATGTACTTTGGGCCTGCACCAATTGCCGGGCTTGTGTAGTTCATTGCCCCATGTTTATAGAACATTTGCATAAAATCACCGAGATGCGGCGTAATCTGGTCATGTGGCAAGGGGATATGCCGGGTGAGGCCCAGGCTGCTTTTACCAATCTGGAACGTAATTATAATCCCTGGGGTGTGGGATGGGCTTGCCGGGCTGATTGGATGATAGATAAGGGCGTGCGCGACCTCATTAATCTGGTGCCGGAGGATGGACGCGAATTTGAATATCTGTTTTATACCGGCTGTGCGGTGGCTTTCGATGACCGCTATAAGAAAGTAGGGGAGGCCCTGGTGAGACTGCTGCATAAAGCGGGAATAAGCTTTGCCTGCCTGGGTAATGAGGAGCAATGCTGCGGTGATCCGGCGCGGCGGCTGGGTAATGAATATTTATACCAGACTCTGGCTGCCCACAACATCGAAACGTTCAATAAATACGGAGTCAAAAAAATTATTTGCCTCTGCCCCCACGGCTATAACACCATAAAAAATGAGTATCCCCAGATGGGCGGGAAATACGAAGTCTACCATGCCTCAGAGATACTGGCCCGGTTAATCGCCGAAGGTAAGTTAACGGTAAACCATAAATTGAACCAGCCGGTAAGCTATCATGATTCCTGTTTCCTGGGCCGGCACAATGATCTATATGATGCTCCCCGGGAAGTGCTGCGTTCGGTAGGGGCCAATCTGCTGGACATTAAAAAACAAAAAGAATCCGGTTTTTGCTGTGGGGCAGGAGGGGGCAGGATGTGGCTGGAAGAAAGGCCGGTCACAGGTCACAAACGAATAAATGAAACGCGTACCGCACAACTGCTGGAGCCTGATCCCAAAATGATTGCGAGTAATTGTCCTTATTGCTTGACCATGCTAAGCGACGGCCTCAAAGAAGCCCAGGCCGACGAGACCGTTCAAATTATGGACATTACCGAGATCCTCTGGCAAAGCCAGTAGCATAAAAGCTTCAGCGAGGGGGGCGGGCGATGGTTCCCGGGATACTTTGTTTTCAAGGGATGGCGGGAACTGTCGCCCGGCCCCCTTTTGGATCTGCCCATTTACTTAGCGGTATTGCCATTTGTGGTATAATAATTACACTAATATATGAGAGTTTGGCATAATTTCCAAAATCCCATTTGTCATTCTGAGCGTTAGCGAAGAATCTTAAGATCCTTCGGCTTTGCCTCAGGATGACATTTGCAAAGTTATTGCTTGATCATAGGAAAAAGTTAATTATGCAAAATTATCTAATATAACTATGGAGGTTAATTATGGCTGAAGATAAAGATATGGAAATAATGCGTCAGTTGATTGAAAAAAAGAAGCAAAAGAGTGCCTCACAGGGCAGTATAAAACGGGGCCCCGAAGATCGTTACGGCACCAGGCCCGCCAATAAAAAAACCAAGAAAGGCGGCCTTTCGCCCAAATAGAAGTGAGGTAGGAATACATGAAATCTCTGGTGCTGGCGGAAAAACCCAGTGTAGCCCGTGAAATTGCCCGTGTTTTAAAATGCAGCAACAAAGGCAAAGGTTATCTGGAAGGACAGCAGTACGTGGTCACCTGGGCGCTCGGCCATCTGGTAACATTAGCTGAGCCCGACGACTACGATAAAAAACTAAAAGAATGGCGTATGGAAGACCTGCCCATGCTGCCCGAAACCATGAAATTAAAAGTTATAAGGCAGACCTCCCATCAATATCAAGTAATCAGGGGCTTGATGCAAAGGGGAGATATCAAAGACCTGGTCATAGCCACCGACTCCGGACGCGAAGGCGAACTGGTGGCCCGCTGGATAATGGCCCAGGCCCACTGGAAAAAACCCTTTAAAAGACTTTGGATTTCCTCCCAAACCGATGCTGCCATTAAAGATGGATTTGCTCATTTAAAAGCAGGCCATGAATATAATAATCTTTATGATGCCGCGGTGTGCAGAGCCCAGGCCGACTGGCTGATCGGGCTGAATGTCACCCGGGCTTTGACCTGCAAATTTAACGCCCAGCTGACGGCCGGACGAGTACAGACCCCTACTCTGGCTATGATTATTAAACGGGAGGAAGAGATCAACCACTTTGTTCCGGTGGATTATTGGACCATCCAGGCTGATTTCGGTGATTATTTCGGGGAATGGCGCAACAGCAAAGGCCGGAACCAGATCTTCGACCAGGCCCGGGCCCAGTCCATCATGACCGCGACCAAAGGGCAGACCGGCGAGGTAACCGATATTACCATGAAGAGCAAAACCGAACCGGCACCGCTGCTTTATGATTTGACCGAACTGCAAAGGGATGCCAACCGGCGCTATGCTTTTCCGGCCCAGAAAACCTTGTCCATCATGCAGGACCTCTACGAGCGCCACAAACTGCTGACCTATCCCCGAACCGATTCTCGTTACATAACCTCCGATATTGTTCCGACTCTGCCGGAGCGGTTAAAAGGAATGCAGGCGGGGCCTTACGCTGATCTGGTCAAACCCCTTTTACAGGGCAAAATATCCCCCGGCCCGCGCTTCGTCAACAACAGCAAAGTTACTGACCATCACGCCATAATTCCTACGGAGGAAAAGCTTAATCTGGCCGGCCTGAGCGCAGACGAAAAGAAAATATATGATCTGGTGGCCCGGCGTTTTCTGGCCGTTTTATATCCTCCCCATGTGTACGAACAGACTACACTTATTACTTCCGTTAACGGAGAAAACTTTTACTCGCGGGGCAAAGTGGTAAAACAAATGGGTTGGAAAACGGTAACCTCGGTAATACCTGAAAAAGACGCAGCCCATGATAATGAAACTCTGCCCGAGCAGCCCCTTAAACTGGTTAAAAAAGGCGAGAAAAGGGAAGTCAAAAACTGCCGTTTAAAAAAGTCTAAAACCAAGCCACCGGCTCGCTATACCGAAGC
>DHSK01000026.1:89821-94433 GCA_002408445.1 Syntrophomonas sp. UBA5288 | reverse complement strand
ATGAAGGATGCCGGTCTGGGTACGCCGGCCACGCGCGCTGAGATCATAGAGAAATTATTATATACCAATTATATAGAAAGACACGGCAAGGAACTTATCCCCACCTCCAAAGGCACCCAGCTTATCAAACTGGTGCCTGCTAGTCTGAAAACCCCGGAACTGACCGCCGAGTGGGAAAAACGGCTCAACGCTATGGCCCGGGGCAAAGGCAATAAATCTGCTTTTATGAAGGGCATCCGCGCAAATACGGTTGAAATGATCCAAAATGTAAAAAATGATGAGAGCATATACAAACCTGATAACGTGAGCCGGGTCAAATGTCCTTCCTGCGGCAAATTGATGCTTATCATCAACAGCAAAAAAGGCCCTCTGCTGGTTTGTCCGGATCGCTCCTGCGGCCACCGGCAGCCTCAAAAACAGGATGATAACGATGTATTCAAAAAGAGTAAAAATACCAGCCGCATCAATCAGCAGCTCATTTCCCGCTACAGCGATAAAAAGGAAATAAGCCAGAACATGGGCGACTTGCTCCGGGAAGCCCTGGCCAAAAAGAACTCCGGGGAAGGTAAATAGCAACCGCCTCCATCTCATAGCTCGTAGCCTGCCCTACGGCCCCGACGTTAGGAGCGGGCCTCAGGGCAGGTTTTTACTATACACACCTGAACCGCATTTTATGGCCTTGCGCCTTTAACTCTATCCTGTCAATGCAAATTCCTACAAAGTTTAACAAATTTAGCAGGTATTTTATAAAATGTATTGAAATAAGGCTATAAGAATAAGTGGAGGTAGCCGGATAAATGACCAGCAAACGCTGTATTTGGTTGGTAGGTATTCTACTAGGTATGCTTTTCTCTAATTTATGGCCGCTCTTACCGTGCCAGGCCTTGGTATGGGCAGATTTGCAGCAGCACTGGGCCAAGACGGATATAGAAAAAATGGCGGCGCAGGGGATGGTGGCAGGCTATCCCGATGGGAATTTTCATCCCGAACAAGCCATTAGCCGGGCCGAGTTCGCAGTACTCATATCCCGGGCGATGACGATGACGATGACGGGTTATCCTGTCAGCAGCAACCCATATCGCGCATTTACCGATGTAAAAATGGAGGACTGGTTCTGTCCTCATATCATGAAGCCGGCCGTGGCAAAAATCATACCGGGCGGAGAGAATGGCATGTTCCTGCCTCAAGAACCTGTTCAACGGCAGGAGGCCGCACAGATGCTGTGGTCCTGGATGCAAGTGCAGGGATTGGCGCTGGACCTCAAGGACGAGGAAGTCTTTCAATTTTCAGATAATCAGAGTATTGAGGCCAGGGCGCAAACGGCAGTTAAGAGATTGACCCGGCTGCGAGTGTTTTACGGCTATCCTGACCAAAGTTTTCGCCCCACCGATCCCATGACTCGTGCTGAAGCATGCCTGGCTGTAAACCGGACTCTTATTGTTATAAAAAAACAGCAGGATTTTATTAAGACGATGCAACCGGAAGTGCCCGAGCGGCCTCTCTCATCTTCCCCGGATGGTAGTTCAGGGAAGGAAACCTGGTTGCCCAGTACGCCGCCCAACCAACCGGACGGGCCAATATCCAACTATTTGCAGTTCCGGGTAAGAGCGCATAAATGAACAGGAGAATTGCCATGGGAGCGAAAGTAAGAACCGTCATACTATTGATCATTGCGATGGGACTCATGTTTTCCTGCTGTGGTTTGGACCATGCCCTGGCTGCACCGGCCCGTGCCATTTCGAATGAATTGCAGGCAACCATCCAGGTACAACCGGGACAAGCCAGTATTGCCTTTGATAGTTCTGTTATGCTGCTGGAACCCGGCGGCCGGAAGGCGGCCGGTTATGAATACGGCAGCACCATAAGTGACTGGCTGGCTCTTCACCTGACCTCCGTATCGATACAGGGGGTAACCATCCCCGCCAATCAAATACAATTCATAACCTTGGCCGGCGGTCCCGGCAGTGAGGTCGAATGGCAAGGATACAGCATTTCTGATATTAGTGGTGCGATTATAACCGAGCAAGGTCAAATTGCTGATAATCTAAGGGTAACCGTTGCCGCATCGGCCAAGGTCACAGTATCGGCCATACGTTACCAGGACCAGGTTTATAATCTTAGCGAAGAAATAAATCTGGGTGTGGAGATAAATCCCTATTTTACCGGCAATGTGCAGGAACTAAACGCAAGCTCGGCCGCAATAAACGTAACTGACAACACCCTTACCATTAACGGTCTCCAAAACGGGAAAAATATCTTTAGCCCGCCGGCAGGAGCCCGGGTTTACTACTTATTTCAACCGGAAGATGGACTTACCCCACCCGAGGCCCCCCTCAGCCCCTTTGTATACCTGGCAGAGGATGGAGAGATCATCGACCAACAAACCTGCCAGGTCAATAAACGCTGGCCCTCAGGGCAGTACGGTATTTATGCAGTTGACGGATCATCCATATATAGACTTTCATTGCAGATAGACCACCTGTACCACGATCCGAACCAGGCCGTGAGTTACCTGCAAGCGGGCGATGAGATTCTGGTAGCCAATGCGGTCCATCTTAGCTGGGAAGAGGGCCAGAACCAGGTCCCGGTTCATACCATAACCTGCGGAGAGGTTATCTCCCTGCCGATTCAGGTCTGGGCTACCGAAGCACTGCCCATTCGATTGACTGCCACCTGGAGTGGAGGTACTACCAACCATGAGATCGACCTGGAGCAAGGAAATACCGAAGTCGTATTCCCGATTTCTTTCCAGCAGCCGGGAAATTTTGAGGTCAGCATTTATGCTGAACTACGCTAAATACGAAAATTCAACACTGAAGGACACAGATTAATTATGATTAACACAGATCCAAAAAATGAAAACCACGCAGAGCATAAGAGGGAAACCAATGCAGGGGTGGGGTGTTAAGGTTAGTTAGTCGGGGTGCAAGCGTTCTTAATACCCCAACCCGGCATAACCTATCTCTTATACTCATTTTCATAATTGGTTGTGGCATGCAGCCATGAACGGTTAATTACAAGGCAGGTTAGATATGATGGATAAGTTTTCTTTAAAACTAATTTTTCTGGGTTTATGGTTAACTATATTTTTAACCGGCGGTGCGATGTCGGCCCGAGCCGCTGAAGATATGGTAGTGGTCGGACCGGAAGGCTATGGCGAGCTGCGGGAAGCCATTGAGGAGGTCAATGAAGGAGGCACTATTGTAATTCAAGCCGGCCAGTACCCGGTGCCTCTCCTGGTAATTAACAAATCCATTACCATTTGCGGTGAAGCAGGAGTTATCCTGACGGCGGCTGAGGATACGACCAACTTAGGTACTACTACCAGTTGGATCAGGGTGGAACCAGGCTCTAAGGTTACATTTGAAAACCTGCATCTGGATGGCAGCGGGAAGAATATTAATTATGCGTTGTATGGGGGCGATACCGTAGAGGTGAAAAACTGCTCATTCGCCAATATCAAATACGTGCTCAATGATAGAGGCTCGGCCATAGTGCTCAGGGGGGACAGTTCCCTGGTTGAAGGTTGCAGTTTCAATGCAATTGGCCAGTCGGGTATATATCTATTCGCTTGTAAAAACGTACGGTTGGAGAATAACACCTATACCGGAAAAGGGGATAAGGGAGGCGGCCCCTGGCTGGAATATGGGATAGAAGTTGCAAATGGTACCCAAGTTACCCTCTGCGGTAATACGATCACGAGGTGCACCGGCCTTTCAGAAACAAGCGGTGCCCTTTCTGCCGGCATTCTTATAAACACTTCAGATCCATCCTGCCCCTGCCATGTAATCATAGAAAACAAGAATGTAATTCAGGATAATCTTGATGGCATACAAATAGGTACCCGAGATATAGAAAACAGTAAAGTGGAAATCAGGGGCAACATTATTACCGGTAACATAGGCTCAGCCCTTTACAGCTATTCCCATGAGGTCAGTGCGGAAGGGAACTACTGGGGAACAACCGGACCGGTGCTGCAGGGACCAAATAAAGTCCCAGCCTGGCTGGATACCTGTCCCTGGGCCGCAGACACAGCTGATGAGAATGGTGACGGCCGGTTTGACCACCAGATTTACCCGCTCACATTGCAGTGGAGTGAAGGCGGTAACGAACTTCTAATCAGGAGTCTGGAACCAGGCGCCTGCTGTGATTTGAGCTTTGTTGCCCAACTTAATGAAAGAGCGCAGGAAACTACAGTAACCTACGTACTGGAATGGACCGCTGCTGATACCGGCAATCTTGCCGGAGTAACCGTAAACGGCGCTACTCTCCAGCAAAACCGAGCTGTTATCAGCGATACCCTCCAACCCGGCCAAGCAAACACCTGCCAGGTAGAGGTAGTTATAACCACCCCCGGTACCTATAACGTTGTCCTATGGGGTCAGCTTTAAAAGCCTGTTATCTATTATTTGAGAGTTTTACATAATTCCAAAAACCCCATTTGTCATTGCTATGAATAAGTGCTGGTTTGTCACCCTGCATATTTATATGTCATCCTGAGTGCAACGAAGGATCTTTCCCGCTCAAAGACATAAAGATTCTTCACTAACGTTCAGAATGACACTCTATTCGTTTATCGTGGTGCGGAAACCGCGTGATAATTCTGAGCCTT
>DHSK01000026.1:85820-89622 GCA_002408445.1 Syntrophomonas sp. UBA5288 | reverse complement strand
TTACTGCTTAATCATAGGAAAAAGTCAATTATGCAAAACTTTCATTTAAGTTTACTTTGCACCGAATGCAGTTTTTGCTCCATTGAAGCGGATTTGTCTCTTCGGTCATCTATGCGTATGGTGGTGTTGACTCTCATAACCCCGCTTTCAAAGGGTACCTCATGCAATTTGCGGACTGTCTGGAAAATATCATCCAGATCACCTTCCAGGATGGTTCCCATGGGGGATAACATATGTTTGACAGCAGTCTCATTTTCCAACACCTTATGGCAGTTGGCCACATACTGGCTTACACTGGTTCCCATTCCCATCGGTATTATAGTTACTTCCACGATAGCCATGATTATTACCTCCCGCTTATAAAATGTTTACCTCCTTATTATACCTCTATTTACCGTATGTTAAAGGGGACGGTGTTTTGGGGGCCGGATCAACTGTCTCGGTTTACAGGCCGGACTTATTCCTTAAGTCCTATTTGACTAGAAAATATAGGACACCATTTCTACAATTTGCTATAATGATTTAATAATGAGCAATAAATAGCCTGGGAGAGATTTGTTATGGCAAATATACCTGAAGAATTAAGAAACAGCACCGAACGTATTTTGACCTATGCCGATATTGACGAAAAGCGGACGGAATTATTCCTGGCCGGGTTGGATATTTTCCGGCGCACTAAAAATCAATATTCCCTTGCTGCCGGGGAGAGACGTATGAGAGAAGCAACGGCCGCTGTTTTCTTTGAAATCTATCTGGCCGTTTTTAAGAGAGTCTTAAAGGAAGCGAACCCGGACAAGCTTTATCAATTATTTTTACGCTATGGTTTTATGGATGAAAAACTTTTGCAGCCGGAACAGATAACAGCCTTGTATGAACTGCTGGAGCAACCTTCTACCGACCAGAATATTGGAGTATACGACCTCTCCAAATGGCTTGAAAAAGTCTATCGGCAGGAAAAAGATCCTTCCATTAACCAGTTTGGCAAAGACTACTTTGACGTTTTCCGTGAACTCAAAAAACGCGGGGAAATTACCGATAAGGATAAAGCAGCCTATGACAGTGATGCAGATGGCCGCCTGGGACACGAAATCGAAAACCTTTTTAAACTGGGCCAGCGTCTCTGCTTTGGACGTATGAGCGGCTATTTCCCCATATTATATAGTGAAGTGATAACCGGCGACTTAGCGCGTTCAATGGTCGATCCGGCCAAAATTCAAGCCAGTTTGGGCAAAATTCTGGAGGTTGATTACTCGGCTTTCCATAGGGAGATTGTTTATAATAACCAGGACCGCGGCATTGTCCGGGAATTAGTCATGAAACCGGTAATGCCCGAGTTCATTCTGATTCCGACTTTTGGTGAACGTGCGGTCATGTGGCAGGAATTGACCGGCCGGATTACCGCGTCGCCTGCCCGCATCGCTTTGCCTCTATTCACCGGCGAAAATATGGACAATCTGATGATTGAGGCCGTAGCCCGTTTCCGATGGGAAATTTCTAAAAGCATGTCCGGTTATTCGCGCAACAGCACGGAGGAGGGCTCGTTGTATGCGGACTACAACGATTACCTGCAGTTTTATAAAAAGAATCATGAGTTGTCGGAAGAAGCCAGAAGAAAAATAAAGACCCAAATGGACCGGTGTCGCAGTAATACGGCCAATATGTTTGCCGCCGATTATAAAACCTGGATAAACTATGAATCAAAGGGTATATTGAGGCTGAATAAAGTTGCGCGCAGCATAATGTTTAAACATTGTCCTTTTGCCAAGCCTATTCGGACCCAGTTGCAGGGGCAGCCTCTCTACAATCCTCTCATAACCCGGTTCGATATCGCCATGGAAAAACAGGCCAAAGCTCTGACAGCCCGCTATACCCGCCTTATCAAATCCGGCGCTCCTTTTGACCTGAATCTGATGCAAAACCTACAATATTACCGCGCCTAGAAGCAAGAAAGGGACGGTTCCTTATCCGGACCGTCCCCTTCAGATTTTTGATGTTTTCTAGCTGGTCGCATATTCACTCAGAATATTCTGGAATATTTTCTCTACCGGTAGTATATCTTTGATCTTAAACACATTTTTACCGGCGAAGACCAGCCCTTTATCGACATTGCCGTTGCGGGCCTGGAGCAGGGCCTGGGTAATACAGTAAACGTGGGAGCATTGTTTCAAACAATGATTACATTTTGTTTTCGGAGGTTCGGCTGTTTTTTCCATGAGCTCCGAAAACTTGTTCCTTATGGCCCGGCCCGGCATCCCTACCGGACTCTTTACAATCACAATGTCATCCTCGGTAGCATTGAGATACACTTGTTTATAGGCGTCAGCCACCGAGCACTCTTCGCTCAGTACAAAACGGGTAGCCATTTGGATACCGTCGGCACCCAGTTTGATCATCTCAGCCATATCAAATCCGTTTACAATTCCACCGGCGGCAACCACCGGTATTTTTACCGCTTCTTTTATTTCGGGCAGGATTTCCTTGATAGAACGGTCAGTTCCCAGATGTCCGCCTGCTTCGGTACCTTCCGCGACTACTGCGGCTGCTCCGCAACGCTCAGCCAGGCGCGCCGCCCGGGCCGATGAAACAATAGGAACAATAGGCACACCGCCTTTTTTGCCCATTTCGAATATATCCCGCGAGAATCCGGCGCCCGTAAATATAACATCAATACACTCGTTAATGGCGGTCTGGACCATATCCTTGAATTGGTGTGCCGCGAACATGATATTCACACCCAGAATGCCTCCGCCGGCTGTGGTGCGGGCGGTTTGAATCTCATTTTTGAGTTCTTCCAGGGTGATGCCGGTTCCGCCGATTACACCGATGCCGCCGGCCCTGGCTACCGCCGCGGCCAGAGAAGAAGTTGAGACCTTTATCGACATGCCGCCCTGAATTATTGGATATTTGGGAACTAAATTACCTATTTTTAAAACTGGCAATTGCAATATTTATACCCCCATTATAGCTTATATCTAATAGTTTCCAATGTATGTTTTATTTAATCACATTATTGAATTCCTGTATAGACAGGGCAGGCTTTAATTAATAATTAAGGTTTGCCCACTGGGCCTGAAGTTTATCCGGCTAAACGTCTGTAAATCAGATACGAATAAACGGTAGGTACAATGACCATTACCATAATTGTACCGAAGTATAGCCAGGCACTCCAGGCAGCTTGCACTGGGGCCAAGGCGAGGCAGATAAGGCTCCCGGCGACCCAGACCCTGGCTCCCAGACGATGGGTCTGCTGCCATACTGCGTCATTGTTCAAAGTCCAGGGGGTTTTAATACCGACGAAATAGTTGTGCCGGAATTGTCCCATAAAATTCCCTATTATTAACAGTAAAAGGGCAACCAGGGCTTTAATAATGAGTGCGACATTAACCGCATAGCCCAGAGCGACCATGATGGTTACGGCATAAATGAAGCTGAAGAATATTACCAGTACCCAGCGCAGCGTGGTATAGGCTCCGGAAAAGCGAACATAATTATCCTGCCGGGGGTCAAGCAAAGGTGTAATCAACATTAAAACATAGATGCCTATAGTCAGCAGGGGGGCAAAGAAAGCCCCAAACGCCCGGGGGTAGTATTTATCAACTTGACCGTGGATGTTCCAATGCCCGGGAACCTGCGCCGGCAGATGCGGGTATACTAAAATGGCTGCCACCAGGAGCCCGCCCAACAAAAGCCAGAGAGGCCATTCGTGCACTAATTTATCCTTATCCAAACGGTATTTATTGGAGTTGTTTTTCTCTTCCATAGCTATCCGCTCCTCTTATCTGAGAGTTTTGCATAATTCCAA
>DHSK01000026.1:80693-85541 GCA_002408445.1 Syntrophomonas sp. UBA5288 | reverse complement strand
TTAATCATAGGAAAAAGTTAATTATGCAAAACTCTTATCTTATTATTCTCTGTTGATATTGATATTCTTCTCATCATCCGTTTTCCTTGATACTCCCAGCAGCTCATAGAACCAGCCGATGACATCCTGAAAGACCGTAGTATTTAAGGAGTAATAAATATTCTGTCCCTGCCTGACATCCTGAACCAGATTGGCCTGTTTCAGGATATTAAGGTGATGAGAAATACTTGGTCTGGTCATCTCAAAAGGGCTCGAAATTTCCCCTGCCGTAAGGTCGCCCTTCTGAAGCATGTGCAGTATCTCGCGGCGTGTATCATCAGATAAAGCTTTAAATACTATATTGAGGGGCATTCTGAATCACTCCCTCCTTTTATTTAGATAATTAGAAAATTATCTAAATATCTAAATAAATTTTAGCAGTTAATTTGCACTTAGGTCAAGAGTGATTAAGCTTCAAATTCAGTGCCGGTGATAGTTTCGTTATTATAGCGGTTCCAGCTGCTTACTTCCAGGCTATAAGTGTATACCCGGGATTCATTAATTACAAAAAAGGAATGAACACCTTCCTGAACATTTTCATACAGGATAGGTTGTGCCACCTCATCGGCTACCTTCACCAGATCATAAAAAGATTGCAGGATCAGGGTATCCTGCTCTAAGATGACGGGAAGGTTAAAAACGCCTGCCACTATCCGGTCTCCATGTTTCTTTATTATAGTTCGGAGTTCCCGTGCGGCCGGGTCTTCAAGTTCTGGAGTGGTAGCAAATAGGATCAAGAGGAGTAAAAGAGTCAGGAGAATAGTTACTCCAACAGATACCTGCCGGGCAGTTTTGGCTCCCGGGACTTCGACCATCTTTTTAACATTGATAATATTGTCCTTCTTATCCGTCAGTGAGCCGCCTATAGCATAGGCATTGCCCTGGATGGGGATCACCAGCTGGGGACACACCTGGCTGGTGCTGATTCCCTGATCGTTGGTGACAGTTGCGGTAATATTATAGAAAACCGTCAACTCGACCGCATCGGTTGGGTTGTAAAAGGTAGTGTTGACCTCGTTGGCAAAGTCCCTGAATTGGTTAAGCTGGATAGGAATGATTTGTTTTATTTCGGTTCGAGCGTCACCGGAATAGGGAGTAAGGGGAAGCAACGGGGTAGTCTTTTCCCAGATTATTATCTTTTCTTTTTCTCCCGTATCGCCGGCTTTATTTTGCAAGATATATCCGCTTAGCCTGGCGATGACTTGCATGTCGCCCTGAACCGAGGCAGGGCGATCTCCTTTAAGCTGGTAAACCAGCTGGGTTTCTATATAATCGGTGAGTGAGGTGATATAACCACGGCCCGGACCGGCGGTCGGTTCATCAAAATAATTATTGGGCTTGAAGTGTACCAGATAATTAACCTGGGCCTGCTGCGTATACTTGCAGGCCGGTATATCTTTTTCCAGCTCCAGCGGCTGGAGAAAATGCCATAGGGCCGTACCTGAAGATGCTATTAATAAGATTGAAAGTATAATAATGATCTTGCGGCGGATATGTTCTTTGATCGATCTTCTCATCATTTTATACCCCTTTCCCCTGAGTGCATTATGCTAATCCGTCAGTCTGTCTTAAGCTTGCTTGGCAGCTGTCCTGATCCGAACGGGTCAGAGCCATCCGCGCAGGATCTGGGTACCTTTGCCGATTCCAGGTACTACCATGATGACTTTGCCCTGCACATTGGATTCCAAAACCGGTTCCAAATCCGGATAGGGGTTGGCATCCCCTTTAGTGGTAAAGATCCGGTGTCCCTTCTCTTCTTTGACCGCTACCACCCGGTGGGTGACCTGCATTCGATTGGCGGGAAACATGATAATATCACCCAGCTGGACCGCTTCATCGCTTTTATGTACGATAACAACGTCGCCGGGCATGATCAGCGGCTCCATGCTTCCGGTCATGACGACCTTGGGCTGGTAGCTGAAAACCCCCATGGAGAACCAGATAATCAGAATGGCGGCCAGGCAGGTCGCGACCCAGGATACCTGATTTTCTCCCTGGCCGGAGGCTGCCCGGATAGTTCCGGCTTCTTCGCCGTAAATGGTGCGTACCATGATAATTCCAAGTACCGGGGCCAGGAATCCCAGCAGGCTTTGGCTGATCCACTCGCTATTGGGGAGAATGGGAGAAAAATGTTCCAAAGCGCCCAGGCCGCCACGGTAGATAAAGGCGGGAAGCGGTCCTCCCAGCCAGGCCAGGTAGCTGGACAAAACGCTCTCACCCAGTGCCGGACCCAATTCCTGGCCCAGAAACTCGACCAGGGGTTTGCCGGGTGTCAGCCGGGCGAATGTATTGGCGGAAATGGACAACAGACCGAAAGCCAGGGAAACCAGGCCGATGCCAAGCAGAGGTCTCCGGGCGAAATGGCGGTTCAGCAGCCAGGCACGGCTCATTTCGCTGGCCATGAGGGCGGTTCCCATTGTTACAGTATTAATTAAAATGCCAATCAAGCTGCGGTCATAGGGGCTTTTGCCAAACTGGTGTATTGCTCCCTGGATTATCATGCCGAATAAGGCGATAAACACGCACATAAGGGCTAACCAGTACAGCAGGCGCTTAAGGCGCAGCTTGCCCTGAGGCGGGACAGCGGGCAGCCACCAGACTACTGCGATTATTAAGCCCCAGGCCAGGGTAGGCATAACATAGTTTCCTACCAATATGGACATATTAAATCCCACTACCCGGTTACTGATCAAATAAACCATCGGGTAGAGCAGAAGGAGAATCAAGGTATAGTGCGATGATCTTCTTTTAGCCAGCAGATCAATTCCAGGCCTTGAAATAGCCAGCCCCCCTAGTAAAGTTAAATATGAAGTTAATATCGCCAGGATTAAGGATAATAGTTAATATTTCACCTAATGTAAATAAATTCCTGCATAGAACGAGGATTTTTTCTAACCGCACACGTTTTTGAACACTGCATGAAAAATCCGGAGAGGAGCAGGGGCTTCTCTCCGGATCAGATTCTTAATATTATCGGGTTTTAGTCAAACCGGTTTACGATTCCATTAGGAAGATCTATAGTCGGCAGTTCGTTGTCTACAGGTGCAACATGGGCATTTACACCATTCCACTGAGTGCCATCGATGTTGAGCTTTAATGATGCGGTGGCATTTTCCGGTACGTCCATACCGGTTCCGCCGGCCACATGAATGCTGATTTTTACTTTAACTTTGTTATCAATTGTTCCCCAATTGGCATCCGGATCTTTGGTGTCATGTTTGCTGCCGTCCGGATTGGATGCTTCCAGGATGGTGCCAACTACCGGGTTGGTCTGAACTGACTGTGCTTCTTCGTAAGTTTGGTCATTATCTATAACAGTGATGTTGTAGGAGAGCCATTCAGGAATGGCACCGCCGCTTGCATTGTCTGCAGTTATTTTATTGAGAATTACCGGAACACTGCCGGCATTTACTATATAGGCTTCAACTTCGCCTTGATAGTCGGGGTAGGCATTGGTAATATCGACAATTAAATCATTTTCGGTAGAGCTGGGGTTTACAGCAATATGTCCCACGTTTCTTCTCATGCCGGGGGCTTGGGGGCTGTCGTTGGCATTGGGATTGACGGCACCGCTGGCAGTAACGGCGGCAACGCTGTCTTCTCCGTCTTTAAGTTCTAAGGGTGAACCGGCATGGTAATCATCACCGGCATCATATGTCCCGGCACCATCCCATTTAATATCGACATTACCGGTTGCAACATTGGTCCTGAAAGTTATCGTGTCACTCCAGAGAGCTGCATAAGCGCCTCCGAGGGCGGCCAGGGCGAAAACCATTATTAACGCCAACACTTTTACTTTTTTCATTCATTTTACCTCCTTGTTTTTGTTATTACCCAGGGCTGTTGCCAGCCCGTATGGCCTTGATTGAGATCTTATTCCGGCGGCGGTTCAACTACTACCGTGCCGTAAATATGCAGGGTATCGATCCACCAGCCCAGGTTATCGTTAAAAGCATTCCACTGAATGCACTTAACCTCTATTTGGAAGTTATAGATGCCAGCTTCAGCGGTGAGAAGGTCGATTCTTATCTGGCCTTCTACTGCATCACCCGGGTCCAGGCCTTTTTTGCCGGGCTCTATGACCTGGTCGGGCAGTTGGTATGAAACATCCAAAGCATCGTCTGAGCAAACCGTTGGAGTCAGAAACCTTATGGGGATGGTGCCATGGTTCTCAATCTTGGAGTTTAAGGTCCAGTTGGCCTTGTTTCTTACCTGGTCAATAAAAATGGTTATCTTGTGGTCTGTTTTCACATCTCCGTTATCGATTTCATCATCTATACCGGTCGAGATGGTTCCCCATCCCCCACCATGGGGCAAGGTATTATCTTCAGCATGAACCTTGGTAAACAATACATTTCCAGTAAGGTTACCGGTCGTTACGTTCTCCCAGATCGAGAGGCTGTCGTTCCAGATCGCCATTACCGGTGCTATTAAACCGATTCCGGCGGTAAGGGCCACTCCTAGCAGGAGAAAATACCATGCGCCACCTTTTCTTTTAATTCTGCCGGACCTTTTGATTTTTACTCACCCTCCTTTCTACTTTCATCCGGGCGTTAAAACCATTGATATGATCCTGGGCTAAAGTCTTTTGAAATTTGAAGTTGGGGCAGCGCTCTATGAACAATATAATATGAGTCAATGTGATGTCCCATACTCCGTAGTCTATATTTCATATCCCCGTTCAGATACTTCTTTTGGTATACTTTAGTACCATATATTTGAGAGTTTTGCATAATTATTGCGAATGTCATCCTGAGGCAAAGCCGAAGGATCTTAAGATTCTTCGCTAAAGCTCAGAATTATCACGCG
>DHSK01000026.1:67814-80460 GCA_002408445.1 Syntrophomonas sp. UBA5288 | reverse complement strand
GTTCAGGATGACAAAAAACGTTATTCATAACAATGACAAATGAGGACTCAGAATGACAAATTACCCATCGCCCGGCGGCTTAAAAATGGCCGCCTGTTCTATTCAAAGGATGAACTAGCCTGCGCTGCACTGTCCCAGCCCTTTGGAATAGGCATATAAGGCAGCCTGGGTGCGGTCTGCCAGCTCTAATTTATCCAGGATCTGACTGACGTGCTTTTTGATGGTGTACTCGGTAACATAGAGGGTTGCAGCAATGTCCCGGTTGGACATACCTGTAGCCAGGTATTCCAGGACTTCCATTTCTCTGGGGGTAAGCTGTTCGATGGGGTCGTCTTTATCCTGGCTAAGTAAAGTCTGCATAATGACAGGATCGAGATAGGTCCTGTTCTTGGCTACCAGGCGAATAGCATTCAGGATTTCTTCCGGCATGGCTTCCTTTAGGATATAACCTTCCACCTTTTCGGACATGGCCCGTTTTATATCTGCCCGGTTGGTGTAAGAAGTGAGAACTATGAAACGGCATTGAGGGGCAATTTGCCGGGCCTTTTTTATAATGTCCAGACCGTATTCACCGGGCAGTCGGAGATCAACCATGGCTATGTCCGGCTGAAATTCTTCTATTATCTTAATACCGGCCTCGCCGCAGTTGGCTGTCCCAACTACCTCCATGTCCTGCTGGTACTGGACAACTACTTCGATTCCCTGCAATACCAGCGGGTGATCATCAATCAGGACCAGTTTCATTTATTTACCGCCTCCTTAAAGCTATCTTCCATTTCACTTCTTTTAGGGATGGTACATCGTATCAGAGTACCCCGGCCTGGTTCGCTCTCTATTTCCAGATCACCGTTGAAACGATTGGCCAGGTGGTGCATGTTCCAGTTGCCCAGACCATTTTCCCAGTTGCCGGAGGAACTGCTTTTTACCGGTTGATAACCGCATCCATTATCTTTGATTTCCAATACGGTCTGGTTGGGAAACATTGATAAACATATATTAAGGGCAGTACATTTTCCATGTCGGACCGCATTACTGCTGGCTTCCCTGACAATCCGGTAAAGTGCTTTACGCAAAGCCGGGCTCAATACTTCCTCACTCCCTTGTGCCTGCAGGTCTACCTGAATGCCGTTTAAGCGGCCCAGTTCATCGAGATAGGATGCGAGGTTATCCACAAAAATACTTTCTCCGCGTTTGTGCGGGCTTAATTTGTAGATGGAAGCCCTTAGTTCCCTGGCTGCCCGGGCGGCTGTTTCCTCAACCAGTTTCAGTTGTTCCTGTATTTTTTCCTCCTGCAGATGGGCTTCTGCTTTGGAAATGGTGTCCAGGGCACAGACCATGCTGAATAAATACTGGGAAACACCGTCATGGATTTCATTGGCGATTCGGTTCTGTTCTTCACTAACCAGGAGACGGGCCCAAAGTTTATCGCCTTTCAACCTCTCCAGGATAATAGCTGCCAACCCCGCCAGGAAAGTTAAGGAGCGTATTTTTTCCTCCTGATTTTTGGCTTTCTCCGGCTGTGCATAGGCCAGCAGTCCAAAACATTCCCCATGGGAAATAACCGGTACGGCTATTATTTGACCGTTTTCCGCATTAAGAGGATGTATCATTAAAGTCTGGTCTGATTTCATTTGGTTCCAGAGGCGGGACAGCTCTTTTTCCCAATCTATTCCGTGGTCCTCATCACCCTGGTTCGCAATGCGTAAAATAGTATTATTTTCGTCCTGCTCCTCACCTTCGATGCCTTTTTTCAGAAAACAGGCGGCATTTTCTCCACAGAGCTTGTTGGAATAAAAGGCCAGGACGTCGACCAGTTGGGCGCTGTCTTCCCGGGTGGAAAAGGTCTCCAAAGCCTGGTAGAGGGAAGAAATATGCTCCAGGGATCTTTCCGTAGCGTCATGGGCAGCAGCGAGGCGGTTATAAGCTACTCCCAAATATCTGGCCAGCGAAATAGCGACCTGGGCCAGGGAAGTGGTGACAATAAAGACCAGCAGTTCACTTATGTGGTTGGCCATAAAGTGGATGGGAGAACCGCCAAAACCAGGATAAAACATGCTGACTCCAATGGCCGTACCAAGGAAGAGCGCTACTATGCCCCAGCAAAAAAAACCGGGCAGATATACCACAGCAGCAATAATCGGGTTTAGGGCATACCAGACAAAATGGCTGTCCAATCCGCCGGTTGGCAGTATCAGAAAAGCAACCCCTATACTTTCTATAGCAATTAATTTTAGTGGAACAATATGCTCTTTGCAGGTGGAGGTACTTCCGGATTCTATATATTCCTGAATATTCTTCTGATAAAGTGTCTTAAAGTCCCAGCTGTCATAAAGATTTTGAGCAAGAATAGCTGCCGCTAAAAAGGAAAGAACAACAATTATTTTTATAGCTATAGGTGAAAATGGTGGAGTTGCCAGGTAAAATACCGAGGTTAAACTAAATAGAAGGTAGCGAGTAATTAGAAGGGAACGTCGTATATAATGCTCGGGATTTATTTCGCTGGAGTTATAACCTGGAACCTGGACTTTTCGCCTTTTTGATATTTGCCAGTTATTCAGCAATAATTCCCTCAAATCCAACCCTCCATATTCGTGGTGCATTTTTCTTCTCACCTGTTCTAAGGTAATACTTTTACCCTTAAACATCTATTCATCGGAAGGTTGAAAGAATGCTTAGTACTAATGACCAATGTTTTATAGGTCAATCCATAATGACCTATGGGAAATATCCTGGCTTCGCGCATTATGTAGTTAATTTCTACTTATGCTCTATAAACTGACAACAGGCTGATTGGTATATAGGTTTAGCCCCTTAAACTTAAAAATCATCCAATTTCCTTATTATGTAAATAAATTCTAAACCTTAAGTATTATTAAATAAAAAACCGGATGATACCTAATCATCCGGCCAGAGCGTCAAAAAAGCCCGATAGCTGCGTTATTAAGGAAAGACCGCTCAATCGGCGTACTCATGTACGCCTCAGTCGCGGTCTTCCTTAATGCTTTGCTCTTGGTTTTTTTGCTCGCTCTAGGGTATGGGCACTTTTGCGAATCGGGAAGATCCTTCGGCTTTGCCTCAGGATGACAATAACGGCCTGCGTCCTGTCCTTCTGAACGTTAAGGTTTACGTGTCATTCTGAACGTTAGTGAAGAATCTTCCATCTCGGAGTTGAAAGATCCTTCACTTCGTTCAGGATGACATCATTGTACCGGCCTGCGTCCCTAATAGTGAGCGAATGCAACGTCAGTTGTACCCGTAGGGCATAGGCCGGGCAACGAATTTATTTTCTAATTTAAGATGGAAAGGTGGTATCGTTTTTATATATAGCAGCTATAGCTTCGCCCCGTTTTTTAATACCCATCTTACGGAAAATATTATGTAAATGAGTCTTGACCGTAGATTCGGCCAGACACATGGCGGCAGCTATTTCCTGATTGGATTGGTTGCGGCATAGAAGTGTTAATATCTCTCTTTCCCTGGGGGTCAGGCTCTCGGGCATGGCTATCTGATCAACCTTTACGTTTTCTTTGATCTGGTTTTTGTTTAAACGAGGAAAACAGAATATTCCTGTAATTACTATCAACTCAACCGCAGTTACGATTTGGCGCGGCAGCAAACGGGTTGGCAAACAGCCGCTGATGCCCATGCGCATAAGTTTGGTTATATTGAATCGATTAGGGTTATTAACTACCAGAACCAGTATAACCTGAGGGCATTCCTTTATTAGTTCGGCTATACCCTCTTCTTCCTCGTTTTCCGTTCTCCAGATCATAACGTCGGGCAGGAACTGGCATGTATGTTCCAGGATAAGATGGGGGTCGAGGTTCTCGATAACCTCAAAATGAGGGCTTTCCTCAAGTGCGACAGATATACCATGCATCCAATAATAATCAGATCCGGTCAACATCACCTTGAACTTCTGCATTCCGTTAACCTCCTTGTTAGCTGCAGTAGTTAATGTACTTAAGGTTCCCCGGTCAGGAGATGGAGAAAAAGAATATATGTATTACTAATAGTGTCAATGATTATGGCTAATACTGTCAAGTAAAACAATTATTCCCGGCGAAAGTTTTTCTCTATATTATCGTAGGACAGAGCTTAAAACTAAGTGTACTCCATATTTCGACCGGTGGACAGAGAAAGATGGAGTAGGAACAACCCTGGCTGTTTTGGAATATTATAAGCCTAGGCTAACTTAATTAGACCCGACATAGAAGTTATTTTTTTCGGAGGGGCGATGCTATTGCGTACAAAATCCAAAGCACAGGAAGAACCTTCCTGGCACAAATCAACCCGAATACTGGACTGGCGGCTTTTTTTAAGTGTAATGGGGATCGTGTTTATTTCCGAGATGGGGGATAAAACTCAGATAACGACTTTGCTCCTGGCCGGGGCCAAACCTCATTATGTATTCTGGGTGGCTCTGGGGTCGGCTACCGCTCTGATCTGTACTTCTTTTCTGGAAGTTTTGATAGGTTCAGAAATTATTGCCCGTTTTATGAAGCCTCATGTGGTTAAACTGGCATCAGCCGTGTTATTCATAGTGCTGGGGTGTCTGTTGCTTTTCGGCGTGATAGGAGCATTTGATGCGGGGACGGTCGCTTTATGATGAGAGGCGGACGGGTCAGAAAGGAGCCAAGTATATGAGTGTTCAGTTTCTTACCTGGTTAACTACTTATATTTTGATTGTGCTGGCGGAGCTGGGTGATAAAACCCAGGTAGCGGTACTGCTCATTACCAGCAATAATCCGCGGCGGCGCTGGATGGTGCTGGGAGCGAGCGCACTGGCGCTGGTTTTTTGTGTGACGGTGGAGGTAACTGTTGGGGTGGCGTTGGCTCAGTATATTGGACCCGCTGCTATAAACCGGGTGGCGGGAGTTATTTTTCTGCTTATGGGCTTAGCTACTTTAATACAAATCCTGGATATTTCAGTCCAGGTCAAAATTCGTAAACCGGAGCCGGTTTGCATGGAAGAAAGGTAAGGGGTGGCAAGGTGGAGCATCAAGCACTTATAATTGGGCAAATAAAAAGGGACAATCACTTATGCTGGTGATTGTCCCCGTAAGGTTAATCTAGAAGAATAACGCAATGGCGTACTGAGCCATCTGAGACAGGGGCTGAGGGCAGACTCCACAGAATACAGTGGCCAGGAGACATACCCATATGGCCAAACGGGCGGCCCCTCCTATCTGTACGGTTTCGCCTCCCTTGTTTTCACCGATGTACATGGCTTTCGATATGCCGAGATAGTAATAAACTGAAATCATGCTCATCAAGAGGCCGATAAAGGCCAGCCAGAGATAGCCTGATGAGATGGCACCGGAAAAGAGATAGAACTTACCGGCAAAACCTGCCATGGGCGGTATCCCAGCCAGGGACAGGACACAGACCGTCATTACGGCAGCCATGAAGGGCGAACGTTTGCTGAGTCCTGAGAAAGCTTCGATGTCGGTGCTGCCGGTTTCCACTTCTACTGCAGTGGCTACTGCAAAAGCACCGGTATTGGCAAAGACATAGACCATGGCATAAAAGAGAACACCCTTGAGTCCGTAGGCATTGCCTGCCACCAGCCCTACCAGGATATAACCGGCCTGGGCAATACTTGAATAAGCCAAGAGCCGTTTAACATTAGTCTGGGGCAAAGCAATAAGGTTTCCTATGATGATGGTGACTGCCGCCAGGATCGCCAGCAGCATGCTCCAGTCGAAAGTCGCCAGGGGAAAGGCAATCATGAAAATCCGTACCAGGGCAGCAAATCCGGCTGCCTTGGAGCCGACGGCAAGGAAAGTGGTAGTCGGAATCGGAGCACCCTGGTAAATATCAGGAGCCCACATGTGAAAAGGTACAATAGAGATTTTAAAGGCAAAGCCCGCCATTATCAATCCGATACCTGCGATCAGAGCCGGCTGTGCTACGGTAATTTTGGCAGCAACCGCACTTATAACCGTAGTTCCGGTCATGGCAAAAACCAGGCTCATACCAAAAAGCATAATCGCTGAAGAGATGGCTCCCAGAATAAGATATTTAAGCCCTGCTTCCGAGGAACGTTCATCTTCGAGCAAATAAGCAGTCATAATATAGAAACTGATGGTCATCAGCTCCAGGCCCAGGTAAATAGTGATAAAGTCACCGGCACAGGCCATTACTATCATACCCAGGGTGGCAAAGACCAAAAGGCCATAATATTCATTGCTTTTATTCTGAAATGCTCCGACATATTTGCTGGAACTGAGCATCACCAGAATAGCTGCAATTAAAAAGAGTATCTTAAAGAAAGATCCATAAGTGTCGACCTGATAAATGCCCTGGAAGAAAACCTGTTGGGCGGAAAAATTGCATATAGCATAAATCAAAATGCCCAGGAGAGCGATTATCGATACCGTACCGCTTAGTTCCCGTCCGCGTTTGGGCCAGGCCAGTCCCAGTGCCAGTATCAGCAGACCGCTGAATGCAGTGAGTATTTCGGTCAATAACAGATTGTAAGCCATTAGAATATCCCCCCTATCTGTATGTTGCCGATTTGGGCCATGAGCTGCCCGACTCCGCTGTTAATAAGGTCCATGATGGTGGAGGGGAATATTCCGACTGCCAGTATGGCTGTTCCCAATACCAGAAGGGGAATCAGTTCCACACCCTTCAGGTCCTGCAGATGGTCCCATTTTTCCAGGCGGGGTCCAAATAATACATCGCCCAAAGTTCTTAGAATATATACCGCTGTAAATATTATTCCTGACACCGCTAGGATGGTAAGTGCTTTGTAGGTGGAAAAAGCGCCTACGAATATGGTGAACTCACCGATGAAATTGACCGTGCCCGGCAGTCCCAGGGAAGCCAGACCGGCGATCATGAAACCGGTGGCCAGACGGGGCATCTGATGAGCCAAGCCGCCGAAGTCATCGACATTACGGGTATGGCTCTTTTCATAGAGATTGCCGATCATGGCAAAAAACAGTGCCGCCATTACGCCGTGGGCAAACATCATCATAACCGCACCATTAATGCTGACCACTTTGATAGCGGCCAAACCGATCAGGACATAGCCCATATGGCTGACACTGGAATAACCTACAATGTATTTAAGGTCCCGCTGGCTGATACAGATATAGGCCGCGTAAATAACATTACCGAGAGCCAGCACAGCTATCAGAGGAGCAATATATTTAGCTCCTATGGGCAGGATATAGAGTCCAACCCGAATCAAGCCATAGCCGCCTATCTTCTTCAAAACTCCGGCATGAATCATACTGACCGCGGTTGGTGCGCCGGCATATCCGTCGGGAGACCAGGCATGGAACGGAAACATCGATAACAGGGTACCAAAACCCAGAGTCATCATAATGTAGGCAAAAATCTGGAATCCGTTGGAGTAATCAAGACCCGACAGGGTGTTTATATCCATGCTGGGATATCCCAGTATTCCTTTGGAGGTTACGAACAGGCTAATGAGGCCTACCAGCAGGAAAGCACTCCCTATGAGCAGGTAGATGGTTAACTTCATGCCCGCATATTCTTTGGTGACCCGCTTGGAAGAACCCCACATAATAACCATTAGATAAATGGGGATAACTACTACCTCATAGAAGAGGAAGAAAATGAACAGGTCAGTGGTGATAAAAGTTCCCATTACTCCGGAAATCAGAATAAGCAACAGAGCAAAGAACTCTTTCACCCGGTCAGCGGTATGCCAGGAAGCATAAACGGCTGAGAACCCGATCAAGTTGGTTAAGAGCAGCAAGGGGATACTGATACCGTCTACCCCCAGTGCGTAACTGACGCCCAGGTCGGTTACCCAGGGTATATTTTCGATAAACTGCATTCCACCCGCGCTGCGGTCATAAGTCAAAACCACTATAAGTGATAGAACCATGCTAATGCAAGTGCTTACTGCAGCCACGTATTTAATGGCTTTCACCTGGTCACGGGGCAGGCACATTATTATTATGGCACCCAGTATCGGTATGAACAGGGTTAATGATAATATAGGAAAACTATTCATTCTGCGTCCACCTCCCTAAGCCAGGGCCGTAAACACGGCACATATTGCTGTTATTAGAATAATCACTACGCCGGCCAGCATATACAGGGCGTAGGTTTGCACCTGGCCATCTTCGGTATAGCGCAATTGCAGTCCCGACCTGCCGGTAATGTAGGCCAGTCCATTAACCAGGCCGTTTATTACATACAGATCAAACCAGAAGAAAACTTTGGCTATACCATCTACGAAGTGAGCAATTAACCAGGTGTAGAATTCGTCGATATAGTATTTGTTATATAAAAGGGTCCAGATACCAATATATTTAGTTTTAAGAGCCTCATAATCCACGGCTTTGCGCTGGTAAATGAGCCAGGCCAGGAAAATGCCTGCTATTGCTATGATAGAAGATACAACCATAATAGCGGCGCTGGGTTCATGCTCGGCAGCTCCGGCTGCGGTTACATAATGGCCAAAAATATTGCCCATCAAAGGAGATCCGACAAAGCCTGCGAATACTGAGATCACCGCCAGGATTATCAGGGGCACGGTCATTACATGGGGCGATTCATGAGCAGCTTCTCCACCGGTATTGGAACCGAAGAAAGCCACAAAAATCAAACGGAACATATAAAATGCGGTCATAAACGCCACCAGTGAACCTAAAATGTAAAGTTCCATATGCCCGCCGGCATAGGCGCCCAGCAGGATTTCGTCCTTGCTCCAAAAGCCGGACAGGGGAGGAATACCGGCCAGAGCGAGAGCACCGATAATAAAAGTCCAGGTGGTTACCGGCATTTTTTTATAAAGTCCGCCCATTTTCCAGATATTCTGTTCATCCGTCATGGCATGAATAACACTGCCGGCGCCGAGGAACAGAAGGCTCTTGAAAAAGGCATGGGTCATCAGATGGAACATACCGGCAGTCATCGCCCCTACCCCCATGGCCATGACCATATAACCCAGCTGGCTCAAGGTGGAGTAGGCTAGAATGCGTTTAATATCACTTTGGACCAGAGCAATGGAAGCCGCAAAGAGAGCGGTAAATCCTCCGATTATGGCTATTACCATCATTGTCTGGGGAGAGGTATTGAAAATGAAAAATGCCCGGGCAATGAGATAAACACCGGCTGCCACCATGGTAGCGGCATGTATCAGGGCGCTGACCGGAGTCGGACCTTCCATCGCATCCGGCAGCCATACATGCAAAGGAAATTGAGCCGATTTACCTACCGGCCCGGCCAGCAGCAGAATGGATATCGTAATCAATACCGCGCTGTTGGCATATTGAGGAATCTTGTCGGCCAGATCGGCGAAATTCAAGGTTCCAAATATAATCTGCAGGAACAGTATTCCCAACAGGAAACCAAAGTCTCCCACCCGGTTGGTGATAAAAGCCTTTTTGGCCGCTTCTTTGGCCGAATTGCGTCCAAACCAGAATCCTATCAACAGATAAGAACAGATACCTACCAGTTCCCAAAAGACAAATATCTGTCCAAAGTTATTGGAAATAACCAGGCCCAGCATGGAACCGGCAAAAAGACTCTGATAAGCATAATAACTGGCAAAACCCGGGTCACCGTGCATATAACCCAGAGAATAGATCTGCACCAGTGATGCTACCAGGGTAACCACAACTAACATTACGGCGGTCAAGGGGTCGATCAGTATACCCATATCCACCCGGAGACCCGGCATGGACAACCAGCGGGCCGCGATCTCAAAAGGCGCCGCCCCGGCCGGGCCGCCGAATACCGCCCAGGCTATCTGCAGTGATATTATAAAGGAAGTGGCAATACCCGCAATAGAAGCCGCTGCCGATACTTTAGGCCAGCGGTGCAGAATCAGGCCAATCATAGCAAAGACTAAAAATGGCAAGAGGGGTATAAGCCAGGCATGTGCAAACAGATTTTGTATATTCATAAGCTCCACCTCACCATTTCAAGATATTGAAATCACTCAAATTGACTGATTTCCTGGCTTTAAAAAGTACAATTATCAAAGCCAGTCCCACTGCTACTTCTGCTGCTGCCACCACTATTACGAAAATGGCAAAGAGTTGTCCTATTCCGGCAGCCGGAGCAATATATTTCCCGGCTGCCACAAAGTTAATATTAACCGCATTCAACATCAGTTCCACCGACATCAGGACCGCCACGGCATTACGTTTGGCTATTACTCCGTAGGCGCCGATACCAAAGAGAATGCATCCTAAAATCAAGTAATGACTTAAACCTATCATTTATCCTCTGCTCCTTTCGCCAGGATAATAGCCCCCACCACTGCCACCAAAAGGAGGACGGCAGCTATCTCAAAGGGCACCACATATTTACCCAGCATGAGATTAGCTAAAAATCCCACATCATCCTTAGGTGCAAGCTGGGCACTGATCGGAAAACTGCTGAACCAGATCGATGCTCCGAGTGTAACCGTTAAGAGCAGGATAATGTATCCTCCCAGCAAACTGGTGCCCAGGCTCGGATTAGGCAGGTTGGTTTTATTCACTTCTGTATCCATGACCAGCATGATCGCAAATATAATCAATACTGATATGGCTCCGGCATAAACCAGTATTTGTACCACACCGACAAAGCCGGCATTAAGTTGAAAATATATCCCTGCCACGCCCAGAAAGGTTAAAACCAGGGAAAGGGCGCTGTGGACAATGTTTTTAAAGGTAACCACCCCCAGGGCGGAAACTATGGTAAAACCAGCAATAAGCAGAAACGAGATATCTTTCAGGGTCATTACTTTTCGCCTCCCTCAGCCTTGTCACGGTCTTTCAATTCCTTGTTGACCATGGCTATGGCCACCTTTTTGGCTTTATCCCGGTCACCCAGCATTAATTCCGCCAGACGGGCAGATTTTTTCTCATCCCCGGCCAGAACCTCAGCTAATATGGCGGTCTGTTCCTCATTCTCCAGCAGCTTGTTTAAGACTTTGGCTGGATTTGTACTCAGGGCAGCCAGCATAGCTTTTAACTGTTTGGCCTTGCGCGCCTCGCCGGCATCAGCTTCGGCAGGCTTTTCGCCGGATTCCGGTGCAGCGGCCGCCGCCGGGAAGGTGTAATGCATTTTTATATCTTCCCGATTATATTTGGCCAATTCGAAATTATGGTCAAAATACAAACAGGATTTCGGACAGATTTCCACACACAGGTTGCAAAACATACAGTATTGCAGGTTAATAGTGTAAGATACCGGCTGTTTTTTATTAGTGGCCGGGTCTTTCACCGTCTCCAGCGTCAAGACCCCGTTAGGACAAGTTTTGGTGCATAAACCGCAAGCTATACATTTGTCTGGTTCAAACTGCAGGCACCCCCTGAATCTGTTTTCCAGATGGGGCATCTGTTCCGGATATTGGATAGTATATTTTTTTTCAAAAGTATGACCGAAGGTAATCCCCAGTCCCTTTAACAAACCTTTTCCATACATAACTAGCACCACCCCATCAATCTAAAAAGATGAATACCGGCTCCGGTTATTAGTATATTGGCCAAACTGACCGGCAGTAACACCTTCCAGCTAAAGGACATCAAGTGGTCCATGCGGATACGGGGGAAGGTCCACTTGATCCAGAAGAATAACATCATAACAAAGTAGGTTTTTATAATAATCCATAACCAGGAAGGCAGCCACGGTCCCTGCCATCCGCCCAGGAATATGGTGGCGGCCAGTGCTGAAACTGCTACCAGATTGGTGTACTCGGCCAGGAAGAATAAAGCCCAGCGCATACCGGAATATTCGGTATAAGGGCCGGCGGTAAGTTCCGATTCGGCTTCGGGCATATCAAAAGGTCCCCGGTTCAGCTCGGCCGTAGCTGCTATAAAGTAAATCAGAAAAGCTACCGGCTGCAGAAGTATGAACCAGATATTGTGCTGAGCAGCTACAATATCCTGTAGATTTAAAGAACCGGCAATCATTACTACTCCCAGCAGTGAAAAAGCCAGCGGAATTTCATAGCTTATCATTTGCGCAACCGCCCGCATAGCTCCCAGCAGCGACCACTTGTTATTAGAGCCCCATCCGGCCATTAAAAGACAAATGGTACTTAAAGAACCCACCGAAATGAAATAGAGTACCCCCACATTCAGATTTACGATCGCCATGCCGTCTCCCATGGGCAGAACCACGTAAAGCATGACCGCAATAACAATAAAGAGCAGCGGAGCAGTTCTGAAAACCCACTTGTCTACCGCTGCAGGTATCAAATCTTGTTTGGTTAATAACTTAATAGCATCAGCAACAGTCTGAAAAACACCAAAAGGGCCTAAACGGTTAGGACCAAGCCGCATCTGGACAAAGCCGGCGACTTTACGTTCCAACCAGATCAGAATAAGAATATTTAGTGTAACAATGCCAATAATACAGACCCATTGCACAATCAAAAGAATTAAATCAGCCCATCCGGCCGGTACTCCCAGGCCCATCAACCAGTGGACAAGAGCCCCGGCAATATTCGTAAACCAGTGTTCCACAGGCATCACCCTCCAAATAATAGAAAATTGGTTAGCGTTAAATTCAACCCGGAAGGACACATATTTTTTCTTAATTAACCGTCCCTGGCTGCATACCACAAACAACCATAAAAATCGCATTAATGGTTAGTAGGAGGCCCTACAGCCCCGACGTTTCAGGGCCGGGCGTTTACGTGTTATGCTCTGCACCGGCCTGA
>DHSK01000026.1:46322-67667 GCA_002408445.1 Syntrophomonas sp. UBA5288 | reverse complement strand
CCGGCCTGAAGGGCTATCGCCCTGTAGGCCGGCCTACGGTTTTATATTTTGTAGTTCTAAGTGTAATAATCAGTGTCATTCATAGCAATCAGCGTCCAATTTTCAAAATGTCTGTCACTACCTGTCCGATTCACCCAGAACCGGATCAAGGCTCGCCAGATTAACAATCAAATCCTGTAATTTGTAACCCCGTGATATAAGCGGCAAAACCATCATATTAATGAAAGAAGGAGCTCTGACATGCACCCGGTATGGTTTCTCTCCACCGTCGGATACAATATAGAAACCCAGTTCACCTTTGGATGATTCAATATGATGATATACTTCCGTTCCTTTTTCCGGCTTAATCACGCGGGGTACCTTAGCCTTTATTTCACCTTCCGGTAATAGTATAAGCGCCTGACTGATTATCGCAGCGCTCTGAACAATCTCCTGCATACGAACCTCGGTACGATCCCAGCAGTCTCCTGTTTTCCCCAGCGGTACTTCAAAATCAAAGCGATCATAGATACCGTAAGGCTCAGCTTTGCGAATATCGTAGGCTATACCACTGGCTCTGAGGTTTGAACCGGTTACTCCGTACTTAATGGCATCTTCGGCACTGAGAATGCCTATGCCCTTGGTACGTGCCTGCAATATCTCATTACCGGTGATCAAACCTTCGTATTCTGCAAGCATCTGTGGTAAATCGTTCAGGAAGCTCCTGACCGCCGGGAAAAACTCATCCGGCAAATCATCAGCCACACCACCGATGCGTATATAGGAGGAAAGCATTCTCTGTCCGCCGGTCATTTCAAACATATCCATTATTCGTTCCCGGTCGCGCAGACAATAAATAAGTCCGGTAACGCCGGCCAGGTCATTAGCAAGGCTGCCTACATAAATAAGATGTGATGCAATACGGGATAACTCAGCCATGATAACCCGTATATATTCCGCTCTTTCCGGCACCTCAAGGTGAAGCATCTTTTCCACCGTTTGGCAATAGGCCATAGTCGGCAGTTGACTGGCCAGATAATCCAGCCTTGAGGTATAGGGGACAAATTGGGCATAAGTCCGGTTTTCCGCTATTTTCTCCATACTGCGGTGATCATATCCCAGATGAACGATGGCGTCCTTCACCAGCTCACCATCCATTATCGCTTCTACATGCAGTCCCCCATGGACACTGGGATGTTGAGGACCGATATTAATGGTATAGGTTTCACTACTCAGCACAGCATATCACCCCTTCATGGTAAAATCTTTACGTAGTGGATGACCCACAAAATCATCCGGTAGTAGAACCCGAATCAGGTTGGGATGTCCTGCAAAAATGATTCCCATCAGGTCATAAGCCTCCCGTTCCTGCCAGTCTGCCGTGGGATAGATTTCCACCAGCGAAGATACCTGTGCCTTATCTCGTGGTACCCGGGTCTTTACGGATATCCGATGGCTTAAAGGAATTGAGTACAGGTGATAAATTACTTCAAATTCTTCATTATAGTCAACCGCACATAAATTTGCCAGGTGATTAAAGCCATGCTTATCTTTCAGCTCCGTCATTAATGGTTGCACGCTCTCGGGTTTAACCAGCAGATAGGTTAACCATTCATCCTGGCTTACCTGCAGGCTATCCGGAAAACGTTCCTGTAAATCTTTGAGAATATCATCCAGGAAGCTATCTTGCATTGCATTCCAACTCCTATTAAAGCTTTTCAACCTTTTTCTTCAGTTCCAACAGTCCGTAAAACAGTGCTTCCGGGCGGGGAGGACAACCTGGGACATAGACATCTACTTCTAAAATGGAGTCTACCCCGGGAAGAATACTATATCCATCCTTAAAGGGACCACCACTGATGGCGCAGTTACCCATGGCCAAAACCCACTTGGGCTCAGGCATCTGAGCATATAATCTCTCCACCACCGGTTTCATTTTAAGGCTTATGGGTCCGGCTACCAGTAATAAATCGGCCTGGCGCGGGGAAGCACGGAAAACTTCATATCCGTAACGGGCAATATCAAAACGGTTGGCTCCCGATGCCATCATCTCAATCGGACAACAGTTGCATCCATAAGAAAGAGGCCAAAAAGAATGGGATCTTCCCCAGTTCCACAGCTTCTCAAGTGTTGTAACAAAAATGTTGTGCTTTTCCAAAAGCTCGCTATCATTATCCTCTAATACCACTCAAATACACCCTCTTTCCATGCATACCATAATCCTATGAGTAGAATGGCGATGAAAATTATCATTTCAATAAAAGCAAAGGTCCCTAGGCTATTGAACTTCACTGCCCAGGGAAACAAGAATACGGTTTCAACATCGAAGGCCAGAAATACCAGAGCATAAAGAAAGTAACTGACCCTAAAACGTATCCAGGTTCTACCTACGGTATCCACTCCACACTCGTAAGTGGTAAGTGCCTCCTCAGTTGGTCTTGGCTTTGGACGTACTGCCCATGCCAATCCCATAGCTATTAAAGGAAAGGAAAGGGTAATTAATAAAAATATCGCAATGGTTGACCAGTCCGATAACACTAAAAACACCTCCTTTACGTAAGTTTATTATTCCTGATTGTATAACTATTTACCCGACCTGCTTCACATCAATTTCAGAAATTATATGATAGCAATAACAACAAGATTCTAACATGATTCGACTCATTTTGACAAAAGATATTTATGCTGCTTATAGCAACAATAGTTTTTTTTAAGTGGTGCAGATCTGGGAAATCAAGTCAACCGGTCCGGGCTTAAAAAGAAGGAATATAGCCGGTTTGGGTAGAACCCACAATATTACAGGACTTTGCTCATATATGGGTCAAATCGCCTGTACAATTAATTCTGCCAGGGGGGATCATTATGCAGGACCTTTCTATGACCATCCTTGAATTTTTTGATTGTATCCCTGGAGTCATGTTTGGGCTTGAGCTAGGGGAGGATTATCATCTGTGCTTTGTAAGTGAGAATGTAAGCAGTTTGCTGGGGTATGATAAGGAATATTTGATTTCCCATCCTACCTTTTGGCTGAGCCTCATTAATTCATCTGACCGGAGTCAGGTAATAGAGGGACTTAGAAATATTATGCACACGAAAGTTCTCAATCAGGAATATCGTTTAAATAACCGTGCAGGTCAAATCCTGTGGGTTCAGGCGGAGATGAAATTAATTACTAAAAAAGGGCAGGCTTTGGGCATTATCGGCTTTTGGAATGACATCAGTGAACGTCATCATGCCACTGCTAAAATTGCTAATGAGGATAATTTCCTCGAACAGGAGCTGAAAGCCTCGGAAGAGCGTTTTATGAAGGCATTTCAGCTGAGTCCGGTCTTAATGGCAATAACCAGTCTGGATGATGGAACTTACCTGGAGGTTAATGATACCTTTTTGGATACTATTGGTTTTAACCGGGAAGAAATAATAGGGCGCCGGGTTGAAGAAATGGATATTATAATTGAGCCTGCTATGAGTCGTGCGGTATTAAAAGGTCTTTTAAAGCAGGGCACTATCCGCAATAAGGAAATTTCTTTTAAGGATGTCCGCGGCAACCTGCATACGGGACTATATTTTGCTACCCCGGTAATTATCGATGGTAAAGATTATTTATTATCCGTGGCGTTGGATATCAGCGAACGAAAAAGGTATGAAGAACAGATTCGTTATCAGGCTTACCATGACCTGTTGACGGGATTGCCCAATCGCCGTTCATTTGAGGAACGCCTGCGTTATACGATGGCTGATGCCCGCCGCCGGCAGGAAAGCATAGCGGTACTTTTCCTGGATCTGGATGGTTTTAAACGGGTAAATGATACACTGGGGCATGAAGTGGGGGACCAAATCCTGTGTGATATTGCGTCTGCTCTTACCCAATGTTTACGTGAAGTAGATACTGTGGCGCGTCTGGGCGGAGATGAGTTTATGATTATATTGCCGCATCTTAAAGCCCGGAAAGATGCCTGGCCTATAATAGAACGCATTTTGACCACCTGCCGTAAAACCATAGTTACGGAAGATGTCCCCATATCCATTTCGGTGAGTATTGGAGTGGCATTTTTCCCCGAGGATGGGACCAGAGTGGCTACCCTTATGAAAAATGCCGATATTGCCATGTACCATGCCAAAGATGCCGGCCGCGACCGGGCCATGGGATTAGGCCCGATTCAATAAGCAAGTTTCATCAAATAAGGATGGGGATTCCTTTTTGGGATCGTCCCCGTCTTTTTTATTTGTCTTAGAAACATCTTACAGGTGAAAGTTTTGCATAATTAACTTTTTCCTATGATTAAGCAGTAACTTTGCGAATGTCATCCTGAGCTTTAGCGAAGGATCTTGCAGTTTCCGAGATGGAAAGATCCTTCGTTGCACTCAGGATGACATATAAATAATATGCAGGGTGACAAAACAGCACTTATTCATAGCAATGACAAATAGAGTTTTGGGAATTATGCAAAACTTTCAGGTAAATAATAACCGTTTTTGACGCAAACTATTTATATGGGAAAACGCTTTTTAATATATGGACTGGTGGGCTGGATAACCGAAGTGGCATTTACCGGAGCAGGTTCGTTAATCAGCGGGTCGATGCGCCTGACCGGGTATACTTATCTGTGGATGTTTCCTATCTATGGTTTAGCGGTTTTTTTAGAGCCGCTGCATGACAGGATGCGCAGTTCTCCCTGGCCGGTGCGTGGATTGGTATATACGGCGGTTATTCTTATAATTGAATATATGAGCGGATGGCTTTTAAAAATAACCCTGGGGTTTTGCCCGTGGGATTATACCGGAAGCACGGCCTATACGATAGATGGATTTATTCGCCTGGATTTTATGCCGTTTTGGTTCGTGGCGGGGTTGTTGTTTGAAAAACTGCATGATTTTTTGATTACTTTACAATATCGTCTGAAAAAGTAGCAGCATCTCTGCTGTAATAAATCGGGCCACATCAGGACAATCTAATAAAAAAGTAAAAGGTGGTGTAGGGATGAATTCAAAGAGAGCCACGGATATTCTTAATTCAGCGGCCAACATTACAGTGACCCACAATGGTACCGCCGTATGGATAGAAAATGTAGAAGGTGACTTTGCTGAAATTCATTACCGGGAAAGCAGAAAAAAATTAAGAGTACCGGTAGGTGAACTGCAAGAAAACGAATCGGCTTTTTAATTTACTAGTTGATAGGTACGGGGACGGTTCTGGTCAGGCACAAGAACCGTCCCCGTACCTTTTGTGCCTTTTTAATCGAGAGTTTTGCATAATTAACTTTTTCCTATGATTAAGCAGTAACTTTGCGAATGTCATCCTGAGCCTTAGCGAAGGATCTTAAGATTCTTAGGCTTTGGCTCAGGATGGCAAATGGGGTTTCTGGAATTATGCAAAACTCTCGATCACATATTTTTTATGTATTCATATAATAAAGTGCAGCTACTTTATGACTGTAATTGATAGAAAAGTGTAACAGGGGGGAGGGACGGTTTGGTGAAGAAGGCGAGTTTGTGGTTGCTGGTAGTGCTGCTGGTAGTAACGATGGGTGCGGGAGGGTGTGCCGGTAAGGAGGGGGCACAAAAGGAAAAAGTCATAAACGTCCGGTTCAGTGAAGTAGTGCGTTCCATTTTCTATGCTCCTCAGTATGTGGCTATTAACCAGGGCTTTTTTGAGGATGAAGGTTTAAAGGTGGAATTGACTACCGATCAGGGAGCGGACAAGGTGATGACGGCGCTGTTATCGGGAGCGGCCGACATTGGCCTGGCCGGCGCGGAAGCTACGGTATATGTTTATAATCAGGGGCAGGAGGATTATGTATTGAATTTTGCCCAGCTGACCCGCCGGGACGGTTCATTTCTGGTGGGAAGGCAGCCGGAACCAGATTTTAAATGGGAAAACCTGAAGGGCAAGACTATCATAGGCGGACGTCCGGGCGGTATTCCGGAAATGGTTTTAGAGTATGTCTTGAAGGAACATGGGCTTACCCCGGGCAAGGATGTAAAAATCATAACCAATCTTCAGTTTACCGCTACCGCGGGAGCCTTTACGGGTGGTACGGGTGATTATGTAGCTCTGTTCGAGCCGACCGCCAGTATGCTGGAACAAGAAGGGGCGGGGCAGGTGGTGGCATCTATCGGGCTGAGCAGCGGCGAGCTTCCCTATACCGTTTATATGGCCCGGAAGAGTTTTATCAGGGAAAACCCCGAGGTGGTCCAAAAATTTACCAATGCCATTTACCGCGGACAGCTGTGGGTAGCTTCCCATCAGCCGCATGAGGTGGCTGAGGCTATCGCATCATTTTTCCCCGGCACCGACATGGAGCTCCTGACCCGGGTGGTAGAACGCTATATGGAACAGGATACCTGGTGTGTTACTCCTTATATGCAGTACGCGCCCTTTGTTTATATGCAAAATATTATTAAAACAGCCGGAGAACTGGATAAAACCATTGAACCATCTGTGTTGATCACCCATGATTTCGCCCGCCGGGCTATCGAAAGCAAACGGGGAAAATAGAACCATATCACCATCCATGCCTAAAAAGCATATCGAGGGCAGGAGTCAGGGTGTCATCCTGAGCGAAGCGAAGGATCTTTCAATCTCCGAGCTGGAAAGATCCTTCGGCTTTTGTCTCAGGATGACAGGGGGGAAGAGCCGGTCGTTTTACTGAGGCGAAGCATTGGGAGGGAGGTGTTCCGGCTGGCCTCTATACAGGTTGAACTGGATAACATTAGCATGACTTATCAGAGTCCACTTTCTGAAACCAAAGCGATAGAGGACATCTCTTTGCAGGTAACCCAGGGTGAGTTTGTTTCTATAGTGGGGCCCAGCGGATGCGGTAAATCTACCTTGCTGGATATAATCTGCGGGTTGGTTGAACCCACCCGGGGGAAAGTTGGGGTTTACAGTCCGGTGGGGTATATGCTGCAGCGGGACCATTTGTTTGAATGGTGCAGTATAAGAAAAAACTGTCTGCTGGGTCCCGAAGTTCAAGGGCAAAATCTAAAAGAGGCGCGTATCTATGTGGATTATTTATTATCTACTTATGGATTGGGTGATTTTGCTGATTATTATCCCCGGCAGCTATCCGGGGGCATGCGCCAGCGGGCGGCTCTCATCAGAACTCTGGCGGTCAAACCGGAAGTACTGCTTCTGGATGAACCATTTTCAGCCCTGGATTATCAGACCCGCCTCGCCGTTGTAGACGACGTATGGTCTATTGTGTGCCGGGAAGGAAAAACGGCCGTATTTGTTACCCATGATATTGCCGAAGCTATATCCATGTCGGACCGGATTATCGTATTGACCAACCGCCCATCCATGGTAAAAAGTGTTCATACTATATTAATGGATAAGAAATTAAACCCGTTACAAAGGCGCCAGGAAGGAAGTTTTCGCCGCTATTTCGACCTGATCTGGAAGGAGCTGGATGTACATGTCGACCGGGATTGAGGTAACACCGGAAAGACAGGAATACTTGCGCCGGACCCGGCGGCACCGTATCGTGGTGGTCGGGATTCAAGCCAGTCTGCTCTTGCTGTTTTTTCTGCTCTGGGAAGAAGCAGCCCGGCTGCGCTGGATAGACCCTTTTATCACCAGCCAGCCTTCCCGGATTGTACGTACTATTATCAATTTACACCAGGATGGTTCGCTGTATCTTCATATTTATGTTACTTTGATGGAAACCTTTGTGAGCTTCCTGCTGGGAGCGGCCGGGGGCACGCTGACGGCGGTATTGCTGTGGTGGTCCCATACGCTGGATGAAATCAGTGAACCGTATCTGGTAGTACTCAATGCACTCCCCAAGGTAGCTTTAGGGCCGGTACTGATTGTATGGCTGGGTAATGGTTCGACTGCCATTATCGGCATGGCTTTGCTTATTTCCATAATTGTAACGATAATTAATCTGGTCAGTGGTTTTAAGGAAGTTGACCCCGATAAAATCAAATTATTGAAGGCTTTCGGTGCTTCCCGCCGGCAGGTTCTTACTAAGGTGGTACTGCCCGCCAGCCTGCCGGTGATGACCTCTACCTTGAAAGTTAATGTAGGCCTCTGTCTGGTAGGGGTGATAATGGGTGAATTCCTGGTTTCCCGAGCAGGGCTGGGATATTTGATCGTATATGGCAGCCAGGTGTTTAAGCTGGACCTGGTTATGAGCAGTATATTAATTCTTGCTGTCATCGCCGCCCTGATGTATTTCATGGTCTCCTTTTTTGAGCATGTCACCCGGGGTCACGTTTAGCAGTATTCGCAGGGACGGTTCCCGCATAGGAAGGTAGGAGTCCCTGTGTTCGCCTGTCACCTTGTTTGCCAGGAGCGTTTTTTTAATGAGATTGACGTATTTAGCAAAAATGGTTATTGATAATCTGGCCGGACTCGCAACTAAAGGAGGGAGATTAAAGTAGGACGAGTTTTATATTGGTTTTTACCGGCTATTTTAGTGAGTGTCTATTTCAGGATTACAGGTAATGAGACCGGCATGTTCTTTGCGGCTGGAAGGTGCTTTGCTTATGGCCGCCTATCTGATTATAGCTATCGCCTTTTTCTGGCCTGAAAATGGGGAGAGGAAATTATAACTTCGCGCGAAAGTTTATCGGCGGGAAGGAAGATAATAACTTCAGATGGAATGCTATAAGATGGCAGCAGGAAAAATGGAGGTGCAGGTGCACCTGAACGTGAGGTGATATTTATGCTTATAAAAAACGGTACCATTGTTACGATGAACCCGGCTCGAGAAATAATTAAGGGTGATATTCTAATAGAAGAAGACCGGATAATCCGGGTGGGAGATTGCAGCGGGGCCAGGTCGGATACGGTGATCAACGCGGCCGGCAAGCTGGTCATTCCCGGCTTGATCCAATCCCATGTGCACCTTTGCCAGGTCCTGTTCCGGGGCATGGCTGACGATATGGAATTATTGGACTGGCTTAATAAACGCATCTGGCCGCTGGAAAATGCGCATGATGAGGGATCCCTATATTATTCTTCGCTCCTGGGCTGTGCGGAACTATTGCGGGGAGGAACTACTTCCATTATTGATATGGCTACGGTCAAACACACCGGGGCCGTATTTCAAGCTGCCGCAGATTCAGGCATCCGCTACCTGGGAGGAAAATGCATGATGGATGCCGGTAGCGAAAACGCCGCTTTGCTTCGGGAAGATACGACCGCTTCTCTTACCGAAAGTGTGGACTTGCTGCAAAAATGGAACCATGCCTGTGACGGAAGGCTGCGTTATGCCTTTTGCCCGCGCTTTGTACCTTCCTGCAGTGAACAACTGCTGGCTGAAGTTAAAGATTTGTCGGGAAAATACCGGGTTCCGGTCCATACCCATGCTTCCGAAAATAAGGCGGAAATACAACTGGTGGAGCGGCAAAAGGGAGTGCGCAATATAGTATATCTCAACCGGTTGGGTTTATGTAATGAGAATTTGATCCTGGCCCATTGTGTCCATGTTGACCGGCAGGAACAGCAAATACTGGCTCAGAACCAGGTTAATGTGGTCCACTGTCCCTCCGCCAATCTGAAACTGGCGTCAGGCATTGCTCCGGTTCCGGACCTGCTGGAACAGGGAACCAGCGTCTCGCTTGGTGCTGATGGCGCACCCTGCAATAATAACCTCAGTATGTTTGTGGAAATGCGCCTGGCTGCGCTCATTCAAAAACCTTTTTATGGCCCGGTCAGTATGCCGGCCCGGCATGTATTTGAAATGGCTACCCTGAACGGAGCCAGAGCCATGGGGATGTCCGACCGGCTGGGAAGCCTGGAACCGGGTAAAAAAGCGGATATAGTCCTGATTGATACAGATAAATGGCATACCCGGCCTTTGGGCGCGGCTGATATATATGCCCAGCTGGTTTATCAGGTACAGACTCAGGATGTATGCTGCACCATCGTAGATGGTAAGATAATAATGAAGGAAGGGCATCTGCTGAATGTAGCTGAATCCGAATTAAAACCTCAAATCGAGCAGGCCCATAAAAGAGTATGTGAGCGGGCGGGAATAGAATAAGAGCAAAGTTGCCCGGCAGAAACGCGAGGGTATGGGAGAAAAACGTCGATTAGCAGTAAAATTTTAAAAACTAAATAAAACCGGATTGTGCTATAATTGTCGAGATAAGACTAATATTGTAGAAGTATTTGTATACGGAAATTTTAGTATGGAAGGGAGATATTTAGTCTTGCGCAAATTTAAAGCAACAGTAAGCCTGTTATTAGCAATTGCCTTACTATCCTCAGTGGCGGGATGCGGCGGCAATCAACAGGCAGCCAACAACAGCAAGGACATTCTGGTCTATGCTCAGGGAGCCGATCCCCGTGGCCTTGATCCGGCTATGGTGGATGATGGAGAATCAGCCAAGGTTATCGTCAATGTGTATGAGACTCTGGTCAAATACAAAGAGGACAGCACCGAGATCGAACCTGGTCTGGCTACCGACTGGCAGATGTCCCCGGACGGCAAAGAATGGGTATTTAACCTCCGTAAAGGGGTAAAATTCCATGATGGCACTGATTTCAACGCCGAGGCAGTAAAATTCACTATTGATCGTCAGCTGCCGCCCCAGCGTACGGATGATATGCCGTATGCCTCCTTTACCTTTGGCCCGGTTAAAGAAGTGCAGGTATTGGACACCTATAAGGTTAAAATTATACTTACCGAACCTTACGCACCTTTCCTGGCTAATCTGGCCATGGCGCTGGCGGCCCCGATCGTAAGCCCCACCGCAGTTGAGAAATATGGCGAAGACTTTAACAATAATCCTGTTGGCACCGGCCCGTACAAATTTGTTAAATGGGATAAGGGGCAGCAGGTGGTGCTGGAAGCATTCAAAGATTACTGGGGTGACCAGCCCAAGACCCCCAAAGTAGTATTCAAGATTACCAAAGAGAATTCCGTGCGCGCCACTGAACTTATGACCGGCGCGGCTGATATTATTGACGGGGTGGATCCCAGTGATATCAAGAAACTGCAGGAATCCAAGATGCAGGTGGCCATGGATGCAGGTATGAATATCAATTATATGTGTTTCCTGTGCGACAAACCGCCTTTTAACAATGCCAAGATGCGGCAGGCGGTAAGTTATGCTATTAACAAGGATGAACTGGTTAAAGCCCTTTATCAGGATACGGCTCAAGTAGCCCCCAGTATCCTGCCTGACTTTATCCCCGGTTTTGATGAAAGCCTCAAGGGCATTCCCTATGACCCGCAGAAAGCCAAACAATTGCTGGCTGAAGCCGGTTACCCCAATGGATTGGAAGTTAATATGATCACCTATTCCAATCCCCGTCCCTACAATGCCGTGGGCGGAGAGAAACTGGCGGCGGCGGTACAGTCCCAGCTGGCTAAAGTTGGTGTCAAAGCTAACATTCAGCCTTATCCCTGGAAAGAATACAAAGATGCCCTGTTCAAGGCCGACGGCGTAAACCTGGCTTTCTATGGCTGGACGGGCGACAATGGGGATCCGGATAACTTCCTCTCTCTGCTGGAATCCAAGGAAATTGAAAGCACCTTGAATTCAGCCAAGTACAGCAACCCACAGGTGGATAATCTCCTGGTTCAGGCCCGGCAGAATCTGGACGCGAATCAGCGTATGGTCACCTACCAGCAGCTGCAGCAGATTGTAGAGCAGGAAGCACCCTGGGTATGCATATCCCACGGCAAGACCCTTTCGGCCTGCGGACCCAATGTAGCCAACTTTAAATATCATCCTACCGGAGTAGTACATCTCTGGAATGTAGAGAAAAAATAACTTGTAACCCCAGACGAGGCAGGGGACACTCCCCTGCCTTTTACTATGATAATTTTTAACAACCGGATTTTTACATTGCTATTTATTTAAACAATAAGTATCATAAGCATGAAACTTACAGAATTCGACAAAAAATAAACACCTGAACAAAAGGGGGGCCTGAATTGGCCAGGTATATCCTGAAAAGACTTCTTTTACTCATACCTGTGTTGCTGGGTGTACTTATAGTAGTTTTTATCGTATTAAGGGTTTTTACCAACGACCCGGCGGCGATGATGCTCGGACAACACGCTACTACCGCACAGGTTGAGGCTCTGCGTCATCAACTGGGGCTGGACCAGCCTCTGTATGTGCAATTCGGAAATTATCTGTGGCAGATACTGCACGGTGATTTCGGTCGCAGCCTGATGACAAAAACTCCGGTAATACAAGAAATTGCAGCGCGTTTTCCGGCCACCATTGAGCTGGCCTTAGTGGCCATCATACTGGCCACCTTTTTTGGCCTTATTATGGGTGTGGTGGCTGCAGTAAAGCAGAACTCCTTCTGGGACTATTTCACCATGCTGGGAGCACTGGTGGGAGTATCCATGCCTATTTTTTGGTTGGGCTTGTTACTTATAATACTATTTTCAGTCATAATGGGGGTCTTGCCACCGGCCGGCCGGATCGATATCGGCCTGGAACCGGTGCGTGTCACCGGTTTTTACCTGCTGGATTCTCTATTGACCGGTAACTGGGCCGCTTTTCAATCAGCCTTTAAACATCTGATCTTGCCGGCGGTGGCTCTGGCATCCTATTCCACCGCTATAATTGCCCGTATGACCCGTTCTACCATGCTGGAAGTGATCCGGCAGGATTATATCCGCACGGCCCGCGCCAAGGGTTTACCCGAGCGGGTAGTGGTTTACAAACATGCTCTGCGCAATGCCATGATACCGGTCATTACGGTTATTGGACTGCAGATGGGAGCGTTATTGGGCGGAGCGGTATTGACTGAAACGGTATTCTCCTGGCCAGGTTTGGGGAGTCGTCTGGTCGATGCCATTCTGGCTGCGGACTACCCCATGGTTCAGGGCACTGTCATCATAATTGCCACCGTTTTCGTGGTGGTTAATCTGATCGTTGACATTATTTATGCTTTCCTGGACCCCAGGATTCATTATTCATAACAAAATTGACCTTTACCGGAAAGGAAGAAAAAATAGATGGAAGAAGAGGTTCTGGAACTGGAAACCACCGCAAAGACCTCGGGTTTTAAAGATTTTGTAAAAAGGTTTAAACGCAACAAGGCGGCCGTGGCCGGTTTGACTATTCTGGTCATCCTGATGCTGGTTGCTATTTTTGCTCCTTATATAGCGCCCTATGACCCTTATGATGCGCAAATGCAAATTGCCCTGCAACAACCGTCGGCCCAGCATCTGCTGGGGTGTGATGAACTGGGGCGGGATGTGTTGTCGCGTATAATCTATGGAGCCCGTATTTCTCTGCGGGTGGGCCTGGAAGCGGTAGCCATAGCACTGGGTATCGGCATATTCCTGGGTGCACTGGCAGGCTACTACGGAGGCTGGATCGATCTGCTCATTATGAGAGTTATGGATGTTATGCTGGCTTTCCCTTCCATATTATTGGCTATAGCATTCATGGCGGTACTGGGAAGAGGCATCGATAATGCCGTCATTGCCATCGGTATAGTCTCCATACCGGAATACGCCCGAATCGTGCGAGGCTCAGTATTAAGTGTCAAAGAAAATGATTATGTCATGGCCGCCCGTGCCATCGGGAACAGCAACAACGGGATCATATTCCGGCATATCCTGCCTAATATCATTGCGCCTATTGTGGTAAGAGCGACCTTGGGTATATCCAGTGCCATTCTGGATACGGCCGCCCTGGGCTTTTTGGGTCTGGGAGTCAAACCGCCTGACGCGGAGTGGGGCACTATGCTGGGAATGGGGAGAGGTTACATCTGGAATGCCACCCATCTGTTGACTTATCCCGGATTGGCTATTACCACTACGGTCCTGGCTTTCAATCTCATGGGCGATGGCTTGCGGGATGCCCTGGACCCACGCCTGCGCTAGGATAAGGAATGAGGTGAAATTATTTGGCTGGTACATTACTTAAAATAGAAAACTTAAAAACCCATTTCTTTACCGAAGATGGCTTGGTTCCGGCGGTTGACGGCGTATCGCTGCAGGTTAACCGGGGCGAAACTTTGGCTGTAGTGGGTGAATCAGGCAGTGGCAAGAGCATCACGGCACTTTCGGTCATGCGTCTGGTACCGACTCCGCCCGGACGTATTATGGACGGTAAGATTTGGTTTGATGGTGAAGATCTTTTACAAAAAAGCGAAGCGGAAATGCGCGATATCCGCGGTAACCGGATATCGATGATTTTTCAGGAACCGATGACCTCGTTGAATCCGGTTTTTCGGGTAGGCTACCAGATAGCGGAAAGCCTGATGCGGCATCGTAATCTGGATAAAAAGGAAGCCTGGCAGCTAGCGGTGGATATGCTGCGCCTGACCGGGATTCCAACTCCGGAAAAACGCGTGCAGGACTTTCCCCATCAGATGTCGGGCGGCATGCGGCAGAGGGTAATGATTGCCATGGCTTTGGCCTGTGAGCCACAGCTGCTGATAGCTGATGAGCCTACCACCGCTCTGGATGTTACCATTCAGGCCCAGATACTGGATTTGATGATGGAATTGAAGGCTAAATTTGATACTTCGATTATTTTGATAACCCATGACCTGGCGGTGGTAGCGGAAGTGGCGGACCGGGCGGTGGTCATGTACTGCGGCCGGGTGGTGGAGGAAGGGCCGGTGGAGAGCCTGCTTGCTGATCCTCTGCACCCTTATACCGAGGGCTTGTTAAAATCCATCCCCCGTTTGGATGATGAACGGGAGCGTTTGTATATGATAGAGGGCATGGTCCCCAATTTATTGAAATTACCGCAGGGGTGTTATTTCCATCCCCGCTGCCCTTATGCAACTGATACCTGCCGGACCCAAGCGCCGGTCATGGTGGAAGCCGGACCAGGCCGCCGGGTCTGCTGCTGGCGTTATTCCAAGGAGGTGGGCTGATTGGCCGCACTGCTGGAAATAGAAGATTTAAAAAAACATTACCGGGTGGCTGATAACAAGGTTTTAAAGGCGGTTGACGGCATATCCTTTAATGTCTACGAAGGGGAGACCCTGGGCATCGTAGGTGAGAGCGGCTGCGGCAAGTCCACCACCGGACGTTTGATTATGCGTCTGGAGGAACCTACCGCCGGCCGGGTCATATTTGACGGTACGGACCTGACCGCACTAAAAGGCGATAAATTGCGCAGTCTGCGTAAGGATATCCAGATTATTTTCCAGGATCCTTATGCCTCGCTTAATCCTCGTATGACCATAAAAGATATTATTGCCGAACCGCTAAAAATTCATAAACTGGCCGGTGGAGCAGAATTGAACCGCCGGGTGGAACAGCTCTTAAATTACGTGGGATTGTCCTCCTACCAGGGTTCCCGTTATCCTCATGAGTTCAGCGGGGGACAGCGGCAGAGAGTGGGGATTGCCCGTGCTCTGGCTACCCGGCCCCGGCTGGTGGTTTGTGACGAGCCGGTTTCGGCTCTGGATGTGTCGATCCAATCCCAGGTAATAAACCTGTTAAAAGATTTGCAGCAGGAATTTAAACTTACTTATATCTTTATCGCCCATGGACTGAATGTTGTAAAGCATATGAGTGACCGGGTAGGGGTAATGTATCTGGGTCAAATGGTGGAATTGTCCCCCAGTGAGGAGCTCTATTCCAATCCCCGCCATCCTTACACCCGGGCCTTGCTATCGGCCATACCGCAGCCGGTGCCGGGCAGAAGAAAAGACCGGATAATACTGACCGGAGATGTACCGAGCCCGGTCAATCCGCCGCCGGGATGCCATTTTTCCACCCGCTGTACTCTGTGTCAGGATATATGCACCCGGGAAACTCCGGATCTGAGGGAAGTCAGCCCGGGCCATTTCTGTGCCTGTCACCTGCAATAAAAAAGTATGAAAAACTGGTGCTAAAGCACCAGTTTTTTTATGCGAGAGTTTTGCATAATTAACTTTTTGCAAATGTCATCCTGAGCGAAGTCGAAGGATCTTTCCATCTCCGAACTGGGAAGATCCTTCACTACGTTCAGGATGACATGTAGCGATGCTCAGGATGACAAATGGGGTTTTTGGAATTATGCAAAACTCTCATGCAAAAATAAACTAACCTCTGCTCTAATGCATAAACTATCGGGGAGGGTGATAATAATGCCGGACAATCTGTTTACCTTTGATAACCTTGGCAATTTGGCCGGGGCCTCACTGCTTACTTATCTTATTGTTCAGTACACTAAATCTACTCTGGATATGTTTATTAAGATCCCCACCGATCTTTATGCGGTTGGGGTGGGTTCCGTGATATTAGCCGGGGCACAGCTGGCCGCAGGGGGCAATCCCTGCGACTGGCGTCTTTATGCCTTAAGTTTGGCCAATGGTTTTATGGTAGCAGCTACTGCCGGTAAATTGAATGATGCCGCCCTGAGTCCACCGATGCTAAAAACACGAGGAAAAAAGTAAAATTCCTGCTTTTAGTTCAAACGCGGGCAATTTAGTTATCCGGTGATCAAGGTTATACTATAAAGAAACAGGGTAGAATTAGTAATAAAGTTCAGATGAATTAGGAGGTAAAAATGAAAGCGGTAGTAATATATGCGCATCCCAATCCGGTTAGTTTTGTGGCAGCGGTTGTAACTGTGGTGGAAGAAGAGCTTTTGAACAAGGGGGCCGAAGTGCGGATAAAGGACCTGTACGGTATGAACTTTAACCCGGTCCTGGGTGAAGATGATTTTCGCGGTTATCATACCGGAAATCTGCCCGAAGATGTTAAACAAGAGCAGGAAGATATTGCCTGGGCTGACCTGGTGGTAATGATTGCACCGGTATGGTGGTATTCTGTACCGGCTATGCTTAAGGGCTATATAGACCGGGTCTTCAGTCTGGGATTTGCCTATGAATATACCTCTACCGGCCCTCGCGGAATGTTGAACGGTAAAAAGGCACTATTAATAACTACCTCCGGGGCGGACGAAAAAGCGGCCAAAGCCGCCGGCATGCTGGATGCCATAGAAGATTCTCTGGTCAAAGGCCTTTTTGGGTTTTCCGGTTTTGCTGAATACCGTTATAAGAATTTGTTTGCAGTTCCCACCGTATCTGATGCCGACCGTAAACAAATGCTTATCCAAACCCGCGAGCTGATCAAAACCTATAGCGAATAAAGGTAAAGGCGGGGCCAATCCTGATCCCGCCTATATCCCATTTTGCTCCATAACGTGCCGGGTTGGGGTACTTAATACCCCAACCCCGGCATAATCTTGCGCGTATACCCTGATAAAACAATCGTAGCCGATCTGCGGTTGTTTAGTTAAATCTGTTTTGATTTTGTCCTCTACCTTGAACTGAAATTATCTCTGGGGTCGTATTGTTTTATGTATATATTATCTCCTTCGACATAGGCAAACTCAGGGTAAGTATTAATAATGCCGCTTTCCGAACTGCGCGAAATTTTGTCGGCTATTCGAATTTGGCTGGGGGCCAGGGTAAGTGCAAATACCGTACTGGTCATATCGCCGTAACATCCCGCATGGGCGATTCCCTGCAGCTTGCCGAGAACTATAATGTCGCGGCCGGCTATTATTTCAGCACTTTCATGCACATCGCCCCAGATTATAACCGAGCCTTCACTGTGCACCTTTTGGCCGCTGCGCAGAGTACGGCGAATAATAAGATCGCCGCCGGATTCCTTTTTCCGGGGAGTTTCACTTTTCTTGGGGGCCTCGGCGGCATTATTCAAAACCATACCATAATCCAAGCACAGCCGCTGCAGTGATGCTATCTCCTCGCTGAGCAGATGTTGCAGACCATCACCGCGAAAAACTACCTGCGACCCTTTGAAAACCTGGCTGTTGCCGGAAAATTTTTGCTGCAAATAGTTGGTATACTCTTCAAATGTGCCTTTTCCGAAAACAAACACCAGGTTGTTATTATATCCTTTTATGTTGACTACGGACATCATTTACCTTCCTTTTAAGGGGATATTTATATCGAGGGCTGAGTAGCGGCCCTCGCTTACCAGGTTTACTTCAGGTTTACCGTCGATCTCCACATGCCTGGCTATAACCTCTATGATCTCTTCCTTCAGCGTTTCCATGAGCTGGGAGGAGGCGCCGATTCGGTCATGGGTAAGTACCAGGCGTAGTCTGTCATTGGCTACGTTGCGGCTGTTTTGTTCATCCCGGGCGAAGATCTTTTTGAAAATATCTAACACCGGTTATACCTCCTTAGCTTGATTGTTTATAAAAAAGATTGCGTTTCAGGCGAGCCCAAAAGGAATCTTCCTGCAGGGGCTGAAATGGTACGTCTTTACCGGTAAGACGAAGTGCTACATTATTAAACGCTACTGAGGCCTGGGAGTGTTCATTGGAAATTACCATTGGTTCACCTCTATTGGTGGATATTACTACGTCTTTATCTTCCGGGACAACTCCAATCAAATCTACGCAAAGGTGTTCCATCAGATCTTCAACACTCAGCATATCACCGGTCCTGACCATGTCCTGGCGTATACGGTTTACCACCAGTTTAATATCTTTGAACTGGGCGGATTCCAGCATTCCGATAATGCGGTCGGCATCCCTGACGGCAGATACTTCCGGATTGGTAACTACTATGGCTTTATTGGCCGCAGCTATGGCATTGCGAAAACCCTGTTCGATTCCGGCCGGACAATCGATAAAGATGAAATCAAAATCTCCCTTTAATTCATTACAAAGCTCTACCACCTGGTCTGAGGTGATCTCGTCTTTGTTCCTGGTCTGGGCTGCCGGCAGCATATAAAGCGCGGGAAACCGTTTGTCCTTGACCAGGGCTTGTTTAAGCGTACATTCGCCTTCAATAACCTGGACTATATCGTAAATTACCCGATTTTCAAGTCCCAGTATAAGATCAAGTTTTTTCAAGCCGATATCCAGGTCCATGGCTACCACTTTGTAACCCAACCGTGCCAGAGCTGTACTTACATTGGCTACAGTGGTCGTCTTGCCTACTCCTCCTTTACCAGAGGTAACCACTATGACTTGACTTTCAATTTGATTTTCCATTGTGAAAAAGCCCTCCCTGTTGATTGTATACGGCTGGCACCATGCCTGATTAGAATTTTCCAATTATAATGACACTTTACCAAATTATAATACAAATAACCAGATATACGTATATGAAACTATTATGTCTACTATATTAAAGCAAATCTTAACACTTTTATATATAAGAATTAAAAGTATAATAATAGTATCAAACGAGAAATCAGATTTATATGTAATAGAGGGATGAAAAAATGAAACTCATATCGAAAATTGGAGCTATATTTTTAGGGTTGATGATGTTTGCCGTGTTCTTCCTGGTGGGGGTATCCATCACTCAGACTGCTCCAAAGATTCTGCTGGTAACCACCGGTATTAACAACTGGGAGTATAAGCCCTTGAGTCAAACGGTGATTTATTACAGCAATGGTCAGGAAATGGACCGCATGGGCTACAAGAGGGTGTACAGCCAGGACTTCCCTGAATTTATGAAACAAGCGGTCGTAGCAGTCGAGGACAAGCGTTTTTACAGCCATGCCGGGCTGGATACTAAAGGTATCGGAAGGGCTATTTATACTAATCTTAAAGCAGGCCGCAAGGCTGAGGGCGGCAGCACTATAACCCAGCAGCTGGCCCGTACTTTATTTTTAAGTCAGCAAAAAACCTACACCCGTAAGGTTAAAGAGGTATTCTATGCTACCGCCTTGGAGGAAAAGTATAGTAAAGAGGCTATTCTTAACATGTACCTGAATGAGATTTATATGGGGCGGGGCTGTTCCGGCATGGCCTGTGCCGCCAGTTCTTATTTCGGCAAGGATGTCGACTCACTTAGCAAGGCTGAGATGACTATGCTGGTAGGTATCCTGCAGTCGCCGGAATACTATTCACCCGACCGTAATATGGAAGGAGTCAAGCAACGCCAGTCGGTAGTGGTGGATGTTCTGGTCCAACAGGGCCTATTGACCGGCGAAGAGGGGGAGACCATCAAACAGGAGCCGCTCAGGATAAAAGAATTTGAAACCAATCAAACGGTTCATCCTTACTTTATGGCTTATTTAACCTCGAAGATGGAACAGGAAATTGGAGCCCAGCAGTTATACCGCGGGGGGTTGAAAATCTATACCACCATCGATAAGCGGATGCAGGAAGCAGCGGAGCGGGCAGTCAAGAATCAGGCCCGCAGCCTGGCCAGCCGCGGAATAAATGCCAAAGACATTGCTCTGGTCTCCATCGATCCTACTTCAGGGGCCATCCGTGCACTGGTGGGCGGGGTTGATTTTTCCAAAAATCAGAATAACATGGCGGTTTTACCCCGGCAGCCGGGGTCGGCTATTAAGCCGCTCTATTACGCTGCTGCCATGGATGAAGATCTCATCATGCCGGATACGGTCTTAAATAATAAAGTCAGGGATTTTGGAGGTTACCGCCCCAAAAACTATGGGTCCAGCCCGGATAAGGTGACGGTACGGGATGCCCTGGTACATTCCTATAACGTGGCTTCGGTTGAAGTTCTAAATAAACTCGGGACAGATAAGGCGATCAAATATTTGGATAATTACGGGATAACCACGGTTGATCCGGACAAAGATAATCATCTTGCCCTGGGCCTGGGGGGGATGACCAAAGGTATATCGCCCATACAGATGGCGGCGGCTTATGGCGCTTTTGCCAATCGGGGAGAGGTTTACGATTATTACCCGGTGGATAAAATATTAACGGATGAAGGAGATGTAGTTTACATCGGACGCTCTCGTCCGCAGCGGGCGATCAGCAGCAATAGCGCTCTGCTGATTGATGATATATTGCAGGATGTAGTCCGTTATGGTACCGGTACTACTGCCCGCATCGCATTAACCTCCGGAGGTAAAACAGGTACTACCACTGACAGCCGTGATTTATGGTATATGGGCTATACCCGTGAACTGGTAACAGCTGTCTGGGCCGGCAATAGCGACGGTACTCCCGTTACCGGCTACGGTACCTATGGAGGGACAGTGGCCGGGCCGGTATGGCGGAATTATATGAATAGTCTCTATAACAGCGGTGTTTTTTCGGAAAAACCGGAACCCAGGGAAGAGGCTCCCCCGGAGGAGACACCGGAGGAAACGCCGGAGGAGGAAGAACCGACCGAGACTGAGCCGACAACTCCTGATGAGAACACCGAGCCGGGCGGGGAAAACCAGGAAAATCCGTCAACACCGGAACAACCTGTTGAGCCGCCGGACGTCCAGCCACCTGATACTCAGCCGGTACAACCAGGAACCGTAACAACACAATAAAATTAAAATCCAGCCCATATGGGAGTAATTTTGCAAATGTCATCCTGAGGCAAAGCCGAAGGATCTTAAGATTCTTCGCCAAGGCTCAGAATTATCACGCGGTCGCACCACAATAAACGAATAGAGTGTCATTCTGAACGTTAGTGAAGAATCTTTACGTCTTTGAGCGGGAAAGATCCTTCACTACGTTCAGGATGAC
>DHSK01000026.1:18456-46197 GCA_002408445.1 Syntrophomonas sp. UBA5288 | reverse complement strand
ATCCTTCACTACGTTCAGGATGACAAAAAAACGTTATTCATAGCAATGACAAATGGGTATCCCAGAGAGCGGGCAAAAAAGGCCAAGAGCAAGGCATTAAGGGAAGAGCGCGATGGAGGCGTACATGAGTACGTTGATTGAGCGGTCTTTCCTTAATAACGCAGCTATTGGCTTTTTTTGACGCTCTATGTGAACATGGTAAAAAGGTTGGAACATAAGAAGATGGGATTAAAAAACCCAAAGATAATGCAGAGTACTAATGTGAATTATTACTCAATTCCACCAATGAGAACCGTTAAATAAGAAAAAACCTATTATGGCAGCAATAAGACCAATGCCGAGGCACGATAGAATTATAGCCACAAAGGCAAATTCCATAATTATCACCTCTACTCCACCTAACTAATCATAGCATGTAAATACATTTTTTAATAGTCCTTATAATGCATTAATTGTTAAATTTTAGTTAATAAAATCGCACAGCTTTTAGCCGGTATTTTTTAGCATAAGCGATCAGGTACAATCATTTACGGCAGTAACCTTTTACTTTCTCCTGCTTAATATATAGCGAGGAGAGGTGAACAAAATGCATATAGCAGAAAATGCTGTTCTGGCGGTATATGATCGCATTTTGAGGACGGGACCGTGGAGCCCCCCCGGGGTATCACTGATTGCAGCCCGTAAAATGTGGCCCGTCACCACCGGCGAACATACGGTAGTAGCTGTCCTGGATACCGGAGTTGATTATAAGCATCCCGACCTGGCCAAAAATATAATAGATGGGATCAGCGTGGTGCCGGGCCAAAAACAATACATGGATGACAATGGTCATGGAACTCATGTAGCCGGAATTATAGCCGCTAACAAGTCCCTCCTGGGAGTGGCGCCGGGCACCAAAATACTTGTTGTCAGGGTGTTCGACCAAAATGGACAGGGCAGCAACAGCAACGTTGCCCGTGGGATTGAATGGGCTACCAGGTGGCGCGGTCCTAAAAAGGAACGGGTTAATGTAATCAACCTAAGTTTGGGCGGCCCTATTCCCAACAGTTATCTTTACCAAAAAATAATTGAAGCCATAAAGGCCGGTATCACCGTAGTATGTGCTGCCGGCAATTCAGGAGATGGCAGTGAGCAAAAACGGGAGATTTCCTATCCGGCCTATTACAAGGAAACTATAGCTGTAGGGGCGGTTGATTTACAGAGCCGCATCGCCAGCTTCAGCAACTCCAATAAACACATCGATTTAGTAGCACCCGGAGTGGAGACTTATTCCACCTATCCCGGCAGCCGTTATGTAAAACTTTCCGGAACTTCCATGGCAACCCCCCATATATCCGGGTCTGTAGCCTTAATATATTCCCGCTGGTTCAAGCGCTTTGAGAAATATCCTTCCCCTGAGATGATCAATACTTTATTGCAATATCAGAGTATTGATCTGGGAAAAGTGGGCTTTGACGAGCTTTATGGCTACGGTTTGTTTAGCTTCAATCCCGATGGAGGAAAAGCCATAGTGGTGACGTCAGGGGAGCAATACTGCGAGATCAACCGGAAGCAATACCCGTTGCCGGTCGTTCCATCCACCAACAAAGGACAAATGTGCGGCAGTTACAATGCACTGGCAGAAATACTTGGATATGATGCGCTTTTTATCCCGGCCGGATCGGAAAATAATCAACAGGATTTAATGCAGATATGGTGCTGATAAGAAATATTTATACAATTTAAGAAAGATATACCCTTTTTTAAAAAAAAGGAAATCTGCTGAAAACTGTAGAATACCTATTATATAGTAAGGATTGTAGTAAGGATAAAAATTGAGGGAGGATGATAACATGCCCGATAAGCTACACATTTTTGCTGTATCTGATTCTGTCGGAGAAACTGCTGAAAAGATTGCCGTAGCATCAGTACTACAGTTTGCGGTGGAGCGCAGTATAACCCGTTTTTCCAGAGTGACCAAGGACGAACAGGCTTTGGAAATACTAGACCAGGCCGTTCAGGAAGATGCCATTATCATTTATACCATAGTAAAACCGGAGCTTTCCAATTTTATAGATGTCAAAGCGAAAGAAAGAGGATGCATTGCCATCAATGCGATGAAACCGCTTTTCGATGCGATCGAAAACAAAACCGGATTAAAGCCCGCTTATATAACCGGGCTTACTCATAAACTGGACGACCAGTACTTTAATCGCATGAAAGCTATTGAATTCACGATTGAACACGATAATGGGCAGAATCTCGATACCTTAGGCAATGCAGACCTGATTATCCTGGGGATGCCTCGGACCTCAAAGACTCCATTGGCCATGCATCTGGCCAACCTGGGGATAAAAGTGGCCAATTATCCTGTTTTACTGGATACTGAAATACCTAAAGAAATAATAGAACTTAAAGGTAAAGTACCTATGGTAGGTCTGACCATCGATACTGACACTCTGATGGATTTACGCAAAGAAAGATTGCGCAGTTTCGAACTTCCACCCGACATAAACAGTGTCGATGATCTGGTCGCCGAGGAACTGGACAATGCTTACCGTATCTATGCCAAACTGAAGTGCATGGTTATCGACGTGACCATGGATGACATCGAAGAAATCGGCAATACCATCACTCATAAATTTAATCTGCCCCTTCGGGTAAGCCACCACCGGTTCTAGTGACTTAGCCCGTGCTTCAATGCGGTACCTTGCAGCCTGCCTTGACCGGCGGGCTGTTTTTTTAGTGCCGGCCTGCCTGAAAGCAGCAGGATTTTGCGTAAATGACCGGGAAGGTCATATATTTGCCGGTTTATTGATAAAGGAGCTGTAACATGGCCTACGTTTATATACTCGAATGTTGTGACGGCACCCTTTACACCGGGTCTGCCAATAATGTCAGTCAGCGCTTGGATAAACATAATCAGGGTATAGCCAGTAAATACACCAGATCGCGGCTGCCGGTTAAACTTGTTTATGTGGAAAAAGCAGAATCCTGGAGTGCTGCTTTAAAAAGAGAAATCGTGATCAAAAAGCTGACCCATTTGCGGAAACTAAACCTCATTGAGGATTTTAATCCTGATAGAAGACCTCTCTTGCCGAAGTATTTTACATAATAAATGTAATCACGGGGACAATAAATGTTAAAGAACGGTAAAGGAGGCTGCAAAGATGCAGGATAAAAAGGGTAAAATTATGAATAAGGATGAATTTCTAGCTCAGGGGAGTTTTGCTAAAGAACAGTATGAGGGACTTTTGGTAGGGGCTGATTCCAGCCAGGATTGTTATAATATCGGGATACAACTGAGTGAAGACAAGGTATTAGTAGTTGATCAGGCCCGTTCAGATAATGTCCGCGAACGGATTCAAAATTGGGCCCCGCAGATACAGGATATTCAGAAAAAGCATGGTGCTGATCAAGGCAACCTCCAGAATTATTCCCGGACCTAAAAAGTGGGCATGATCATCATTTGCGTGGGGATCAGGTAAAAACATAGTCAGGAGATGCAGCAAGACCGCAAGCCATCACTTAAGCCTTATAAGAAAGAATAATACACCATAGGGGGGGAACCCCCTTTTTTACGCCATTTATAGCAAAGAAAATGGCTGGCAAATGCCTTAGCCCTGATGTTGGCCTTAAGCACATCTATTTTGCTGTTAACCGGAGCAGGGCAGGGGAAGCAAAATAAACTTATTCTGGTGATGCAGATTAATAATGGTAATGCTTGAATTTATTCAGGCTATGCGGTACAATAAATGTTGCGTCGGGATGTGGCGAAGCTTGGTATCGCGCTCGGTTCGGGACCGAGAGCTCGCAGGTTCAAATCCTGTCATCCCGACCATAATTTATGCCTAATTTAGATGCAGGGCCGTTGAGCCCAGTAACTATGCGGGTTTCGAGCCTCTTAAAAGCAATTTTGAGGGGCTCAAATTCTATAGATGCATTCGAAGTTTTGGAGCATGTTGGGGGGAGTTGAACCCTCGTATGAACTCCCCGACAAAAAATCAAACATAAACTGAATATGAGAGGCTGGACAAAGATTCGGCCTCTTTTTATATATAACAGCGTATTGCAAATGAGCGGGTGTGTTTTCAATGAGAACGCATCAATTCTCACATTAATCCAGCCGAAATTTTCAAATTAGAGTCGTCTCATTTTGGGGTATCAGGGCTTGATTTTGCAAATTAGCGCAGTATAAAATATATCAATTCTCATTTTAGACCAGTGCGCAATATTAAGAAAATGCCGCTGGAATAGAATAATCCAACGGCCAATATGCTAAAGCTAGAAATTTAATTCACTCTGAGCTTGATAAACAGTTTCTTCGTCAACCTGCCTTTGCTTTTTTCCACAGGCAACTAAAAGGCAATTTGTAGCCAGGCTGTTTACCAGGCGAGGAATACCGCTGGTAATGCCGTAAATTGCTTCAATGGATGGCGGGGTGAAAATATCTTCATGTGTACCCGCAAATACCAGGCGAGTTTTCAGATACTCACCTAGCTCATCTTTCTGCAGACTGCTCATAATATGTTTTACCAAAATCCGTTGTCTTAAAGGATGATTGATGCTTAAAGTTAGCTTACTGCGGATAGGTGGTTGCCCAGCCAGGATTAAGATAAAAGGATTTTCAGAGTCCATGTTGAAATTAAAAATAAGACGTAAATCCTCAAGCAGCTTGTTTGAAGCCATGTGGATTTCATCTAAGATGATAACGGGTGTAACCCGACGTTCATAATACATGGAACGAATGGCAGATTGAATCTGGTGGAAAAGATCGACCTTTTTGTGCTTAGGCTCTTCGCCTAATTCCAGAGCCACCCCCCGGTAGAATTCCTGCACCGTTACCGTTGAAAGAGGGAAGTAAAAGGATTCAAATAGCGCCGGATTGAGGCTTTGAGCATATTTACGCATAGCACTTGATTTGCCTGTTCCGGCCTCACCAATAATAAGACCAATACCCCGGGCCTTTTGTAAGTACATGAGACGAGAATTTAGCTCCACTAAATTCTGACTTTCGAACAATTTATCTGCGGGCACTTCCTTGGTAAAAGGGTTGAACTTTAAATTGAAGAACTGAGTAAACATTTTAACAATCACCCCTCTTAGCAATATCTGGGGACGGTAGTTCCTTAGATTCAGATGCTTCTGAAATGCTGGCAAAGGATATATAATTACTGCTCTCGGGGACAATTGCTATGGTTTCCATGCTGCTTTCGATGCAGTTTTCACGGCTATTATTTGCCGGTCTGCCAGGACCTTTTCTTTTAACGTGGGCATTATCATGGAAATTGACCTGTCTGGCTTCACCAACCTTTTTACCTTCGTGATAGATAAGAATTGGTCTAATCGGATTTAACAGCCATTCAGGATCATACCTTACCTCTACACGGGAATTCGCCAGGTGCTGATCCGTTTCATAAAGGATGGTTTCCAGTGATAAAGTAGCATCGTGATTTACTTTGCGGGTTACTTTCAGTAAAAAATATTCATCCAGCATAGCCGGATTAGGGAAAAGCTTAATCCGCTCCGATTGGGACATAAAAAAACCCAGCGGACTGATTTTAAGTTCACTGTGAACTTTTTGATGATAATCCGCTTCAAGCCATTGCCGGTAGCGAAGATTCAGTTCATCAATATCTTTGATGGCGCGGGGATCTTGTCTGACTTAAGAATCTTGTTCTAACCGTATGGAAAAACCTCTCAATTTTGCCCTTAGAGCTAGCTTGGAAAGGCTTGGCATGAAGCAGTGAACAACCCATTCCAGCACAAACCATTTGTAACTGAGAAGAACGAAATATTTTGCCATTATCCGTATAAATCATGGCAGGGATTCCTTTTCTCGAAACAGCTTCCTTGAGAATTACTCTTAGCGCAGAGAAATCCTGTGTAAAAGACCACATGCTATAGGGAATGTAGCGGCTTGCATCGTCAATGAAAGCGATTAAGTAGGTCTGCTTTTTGGTCTTTCCCAGCTTAAGATAGTATCCATACATCAAGTCCGTTTGCCATAATTCATTAATGTATTGATGAGCAAATCTTTTTACTTCCTTCTTTTCATCCGGATTTTTAGCTGCGGTTAAGTCCGGGTTGGCAGCCAGGAATCGATAGAAGGTAGCCAGCGAAACTTTCTCCGGCAAAATTACTCCGTCTTTAACCAGTGCTTCGTAGAGCATACTGCTGTTAATCCGGGGCTTTTGCATGCGTTTTTCCCTGATCTTTTCCATCAAGGTCGCATCAATTTTACGAGATTTCCCCCGGTCCGAACGAAAGCCAGGTTTAAGCGCATCAATCCCGTTGCGCCGGTAATCACTAAGCCAACTGGCCAGAGTTTTGGGAGAATAATTCCGCATTCCATAATAGGGCATGTCAATTGCTTTACTGGTGACCTCAATGAAGTATTCATTTTGATTATCTGCCTGTCCATTAAGTACAGGGCCGATTAGCGAAAACTTCTTCAGCGCAATTTGTTCCCTTTTCTCATTATCAAGCATGTCAATTAACCTCCTATGTAACTGGTAAATTAAGGAGGCTTAAGCGCTTAAGCCAGACGTCTACTTTAGTAGCTTAACATCTGGGCCGGTATGGATACAGGCAAAAGCTCTGTTGCTAAGGTTTTGAATGATTTTAAATACACATTTCTCCTGACTCATGCTAAAATATTTCGCAAGGGAGACATGAAAGAGCGCTTACATTGTTCGAAAAACCTCTGCGAGAAGGTATGGATTTCACCGAATCCATCGTTGACAATGTGCAGTATCTTTTTGGCTCCCCTTTTTATGTCCAGCTCGGAATCTGGCAAGGCTATGTCCGACCAAAACTGCCTTAACCCGATTTGTATAGCGTGTAAATTCATTAGAAACCTCAATATATAGAATTCGATATGCTGCATGCCAAGTTGCAAATCCGGGTAATGATCTTTAAATTGCCGAAGAGTCTGGGCATAGGACATACTGGATTTAATGTAATTTGTGATCACCAGATAAATTACTGCCAGGGAATACTGGTAGTAGGGTAAACAAAAGGAAGGCAAGTAAGAAACGGTCTTCCCACAGTAGGGGCAATAATAGCGCCGAATCAGAATCGACCCATGATAGGCAAAATCCAGACAGTTCCGCTCATAGAAGCCATGTTTCTTAGGGGGGATTGGTATTAAGCATTCTGGGTTCGGGCAAGTCTCAGGAGCAGGAAATTCAAAATCTTCTCCCTGCCTCGCATATTCACATGGACTTACCGCAGTTAAAAAAATCCGCTGCAAGGACTATCACTTCCCACAACAGATTTTAATACTTTTCAATACTGAGATAAATTAAGAATTATTCGCACTTTGCCTTAGCATTCATTTCCTTTGCAGATTATGTTATTTGAGAAAATTCTGCTCTGTTGGAAGCTTTGATTTTGCGGATCAACAATACAGCAAGTGATTGAATCTTCTAAGACGCCACTGCAAGAAGATGCTTCAATTTCATTTGTCAAAAAGGCGTTTGAAGCTATTAGGGAAACAATAAAGGATTACTGGAACAAAGATGCAATTAGAGAAGGTGAGGCTACAACACCTGAAAACGAAACTTCTATCGTGATTTATGGAGATATGGCAGAAGACGGGTCATTTCTCTTGACGGGCGATGCCGGTGTTCAGGCATTAACTGAGGCGGCTGATTATGCCGATTTGATGGGAATTAGCCTTAGCAGTGTGAAGTTTCATCAGATTCCCCATCACGGTGGACGGCATAATGTTTCACCAAGCGTTCTAAATCGGATTGTGGGCAGTATTCAACCCAGCGGAACAACGCCAAACAAATCAGCATTCGTATCGGTTGCTAAAAATTCTGACCATCCAAAGAAAATGGTTGTGAACGCTTATATGCGGCGAGGTGTAAAAGTATTTGAGGCAAGGACTTCTTCAAAACGGCATCACACAGGTACTCCTGAGAGAGATGATTATAGCACAGCAACGGCGCTTGAATTCAGCGAGTATGTAGAAAGTTGGGATTAGAGGAGAAAATAATGGATAACCTTAAAAGTTACCGAGAAAATGAGATTAAGTGGTATGTGTTAGCATATCTGCTTTTGGTCGTTGTCGTGTGCTATCCAACCACCACTCAGAGCGTTGATATAGAACTGGCCACAAAAACTGAAAAGCTGATTACCTCAGTTTTTTTATCCGGGATTGTTTGCTCATTAGCTTTTGTTTTTGACAGCCTCTTTTCAAGCCAACTTAAAGATATTTTGCTCTATTTAGGCTTTACAAAAATGCCCGGAGCAACCGTTTTTACTCGAATACAAGAAAAGCGCCTCAGAGATGTACGGATAAATATAGACGGCGCACAATCCTGTTATAAAGAGATAATCGAAAGAATGCCGTCATCAAAAGAAAAGCAGCGATACGAAAATTCGAAATGGTATTCAATATACTCAGCACACAAAGAGGATGTGCGGGTATTATCTGTCCACCGCGATTTTTTGCTCTGCCGCGGCTTGTATACAACCACAGTTTCTTTGACCGTTTTGACGCTAATTATGATGGCGGTATCTTTATTGCCTTTCAGTTGGATTATTTTGGGGTATCTGCTGATAATGCTCGTTGTGACAAACATTGCGGCGCATAATAAGGCGAGCCAATTTGTAAACACCGTGATTGCTGCAGACTTGGCTTCAGCACAGATAGATATCTCATAATTTAAACGTGAGCTTTTTAACGCAATATTGAACAACAATCTTTTGTTAAAAGTATACGCAGCCCGGGCACTTTTGTACTTCGTATTATGCCAGGAGTCTTCAACTCAAAGTAAAGTTTCAAGTTCGTATTATTTTTTACCTTTTACAGTTGGTTTCATGGAAGCCACATTATAAGTACACTGAGCAGCCAGAAGAGCCGACCGAACTGCCAATTATGTTTATAACTGACTAACTCTGTCGCGTTGCGAACTGCACATTATCCATATAATGTAAGACTGCATAAGACGAACTGTGATAAGGCTCGTCAAAGTAGAAAAGCTGTCTAGAAATGATGCTCTTGCGGTCGGGGTATAATTATGGCATAATAATACCATGTAAATACAAAGGAAGTGACGGTTATGCCGCGAATCATTCCGATCCGGGATTTGAAAAATACCAGCGAAATCTCTAAAATGTGCCAAGAGGCAACCGAGCCGATATATATTACCAAAAATGGTTATGGCGATATGGTTATCATGAGTGTAAAAATGTACGAAGAAAAATTATTTATGCTGGACGTGTATAACAAATTGGCTGCAGCCGAGACACAGATAGCGGAAGGAAAGGTATTGGACGGAGATGCCTCTTTGAAAAGCATAAGAGAAAAATATAATGTATAGGCTGGTTGTTTCGGAGCTTGCTCATATAGATTTAGATAATATTGTCTCATACGTTGCTATTCAGCTTGCAAACCCCATGGCAGCTACCGATTTTCTTAATGAAGTAGAGAAATGTTACAGCTATTTAAAAAATAATCCGCGTATATATGAACGGTGTCATGATATACGTTTGGAAAAAGAGGGATACCGTAGAGCGACTATTAAAAACTATGTGTTGGTTTATAAGGTTGACGAGGCGGCTAAGGTAGTTATCATTCATCGCTTTTTCTATGGAGCACAGGACTATGTGAAACTGATATAAATCTTATGCATCTATTTTGAGCACACATTACATTGGAAATGAATTAGGAGCAGTGTTACTGCTCCTTTTTTGATGGCTTTTATTAGCGTTGAAAAAACGCTCCCCGCCATCAGGTGAAGCAGTGCCGCATTGATCACGTTTGATATTCTATCAATATTTTGCTATAATTTGCATAATAGAGGAGGTGTTCTCATGGCCACGATTAGACCAAGCTCCGACCTGCGCAATAAATATAACGAAATTTCCGAATTCTGCCACACTTATCAGGAACCTGTTTTCATTACGAAAAACGGCAAGGGCGATCTCGTCATCCTCTCCAACGCCGAATACGAGCGGCTCAGCGGGAAGCACGAGCTGCACCGTCTACTTGACGAAGGACTTTCCGACCTGAAAACCGGGAAGAGCCGTTCCGCAGGAGATGTATTCGCCGATATCGAGAGGAAGTTTGGCTTTGAAGAAGTATAAGATAGAAATCGAAAATGCTGCCGAACGCGATATGTACGATATTCTCTCATATATCACGGAAACGCTCAAAGAACCAGCTTTGGCGTTGCGGATATACAAGTCCATCAAGGAGCAAATCGGCAAGCTATCAACGATGCCGGCAAGAAGCCGTATTGTAGATGATCATCCATACGCTTCCATCGGTGTCCGCCGGCTATGGGTTGAAAACTATGTTGTGTTCTACGTTATTGATGAAACGGTACTGACCGTCCATCTGATTCGGGTGTTGTACAACCGCAGGGAATGGCAGAGCATTCTGGGTGCAGGGACTTAAGTTGCAGTTTTTTTACTTAAAGTGCATCTAATTTGTATAATGAAGGCAATAAAGAAGGAAGGCGGTGGGTAATATGTTAACAACAGAATTGCCGCTTGAAAAAGCGTTCATGCTGATTGAGCCGGGGCCTGTGATTCTGGTTTCTACCAATGATAAGGGCCGGAACAATATTATGACCATTTCATGGCACATGGTGATGGATTTTACCCCCAGGATTGCCCTGACTACCGGTCCATGGAATTATTCATTTCAGGCGCTTATGCATACCAAAGAATGTGTGTTGGCCATTCCGACGATTGACCTGGCGGAAAAGGTAGTCGGTATCGGCAGCTGCTCCGGCGCAGAGATAGACAAGTTCCAGAAATTTGGCCTGACTGCATTACCGGCGGCCGATGTAAAAGCTCCGCTGATTTCGGAGTGCCTTGCCTGTCTGGAGTGCCGCGTGACTGACTATCTGGAACCCCATGGCATTTTTGTTTTGCAGGGCGTACGTGCCTGGATCGATCAGGAACGGAAAGAACGCCGGACATTTCACGCCAATGGGGACGGCACCTTTGTGGTGGACGGAAACACGGTAAATCTTCGCGCTTTGATGGAAGATAAGCTGCCACCCGGTGTTTAATGTGCATATAGTTATCTATTGAAAAATACCGAGAACGGTTTCGAGCTGATCGGAACCGTTCTCTTAATTAGCCAATTAGACACTGAATATTATGAATGACGCTGAGTTTTTCCGGCATAACACGTAAACACCCAGCCCTGAGGCCCGCTCCTAACGTCGGGGCTGTAGGGCAGGGGCTACGGATTATGAGATATACTTTGTTTTCATGGTTTTTTGTGGCCTCCGGCCATGGGGGTTAGTACGAAAATACTGTTTTTGTTATTCTGAACGCAGTGAAGAATCTGGCCGATATTAATGATTGACCAGGAAAGGATCCTCCGTTAACACTCAGGATGACGCATTTTCATAGGCAGTTGTGGCCTACGGTTATGGACGGTTAATATGCATTAAAAACGTTTAGAAGTTTATATTACTTTGTTGCGGCGAAATTCCTCAATTTCTTGGAGCGAATAGCCGGCGGCCAGGAATATTTCCTCATTATGTTCGCCCAGAGCGGGAAAATTTAGTTTGGCTTCTCCCGGGGTTTCCGACAGCTTGATCGGTACGCCGCCTAAAACTACCTTGCGCCCGCTGCCGCGTACATTTTCTAACTGCAGAATCATGTTGCGGGCTATGACCTGGGGGTGCTCCGCCATTTCTTCCAGGGTGAGGACCGGGGTAAAGCAGATGTCGCTTTGAGCAAAGAATTTTACCCATTCGGCCTGGGTTTTCCCCAGCATGAGGTTTTGAATATCAGCTATCATACCGGGTTGCAGTTTCTTTTCCCACTGGACTTTTATATATTCTTCCCGGCCCAGTTTTACGCAGAATTTCTGCCAAAATTTATCTTCCACCGCACCGAGACTTACGAATTTATGGTCGGCGGTTTTGTAAATGCTGTAACAGGCGTAACCTCCGGTCAAAACATCATCGCCGCGCTCGGGAAGACGTCCCCAGCCTGACCATTCTCCCAGAGTATAAGCTAAAAGACTTATCGTACCGTCCAGCATGGCTACGTCGCAGAGCTGTCCTTTACCGCTGCTAGTGCGGCTCATAAGGGCTAGCAGGATAGCGATTACAGCGTAGAGGGTACCGCCGGCTATATCAGCAATTTGTACACCGGACATGGCCGGGTTGCCATCGCGGGTACCGGTTAAACCGGTCACTCCAGCCAGGCTCAGGTAATTTAAATCATGACCGGCGGCATCGCGCAGCGGTCCGCTCCATCCATAGCCGGTTAAGGCACAGTATATGATTTTATCATTAACTTTTTTAAGTTCGGAGTAGCCTAGTCCCATTTTATCCATAACCCCGGGTCGGAATTGATCTATCACTATATCACTGTTGCTGGTCAGCCTTTTAAAGATGTCTTGGCCTTGTTCGTTTTTCAGATCGAGCGTAATGCTCTTTTTATTGCGGTTGACGGTATAGAAACGAGCGCTTTCATCCCCGATCAGCGGAGTCAACTTTCTGCCCAGGTCTCCGCCGCGGGGGTCTTCCACTTTGATAACTTCTGCTCCAAAGTCAGCCAGTATCTGGCTGCAAAGCGGCCCGGGAAGATATCTGGACAAATCCAGAACTTTGATACCTTCTAATGGGAGCCTCATATTCACACCCCTTTCATTTGACAAGAGAGCCAGGGCGATTAGAGCTCCTGACTCTCTTGGGACTGCTTAGGGCAGGAAGATTCCTTCGGGGTCAACTACATTGTAAAGTAATTCTAATTCTCTATAGGTAGGCACCTGGGTTTCCCCGGAGACCTGGCTGATATTAAGGTCAAAACTGCAGTTATCTTTTACTTGTTCGGGAGTAACCCCGGGATGTACCGTATCCAGATAAATGATGCCGTCATCGTTAAAGCGAAAAACTCCCATATTTGATATAACCGCGGAAGGCCCCCCGCGGAAAGCCTTGCCGTAGACTTCCCTTTTGTGCACGAATTCTCCGGAAGGCCATTTGGGAAGGCGCCATCCCGGTGAGGTTATATAACTGCATCTTTCCACGAAACGCCGTTTTTCCTGCACCATTATAAATACCGTTCGTTTGGCCAGAGAATTTATATCCGAGTTCCCCCCGCTTCCGGTCAGCCTCTTGCCCATAGGGGAGTAGCCCCCCATGGCAGTGGTATTAACATTACCATATTGGTCTATTTCTGCTCCGCCCAGAAAAGCCAGGTCGACCCGGCCCCGCTGCAGCTGTCCAAATACATCCAGCAGTCCGGAGGCGATCGAAGCCTGGTAAATACAGCGGGCATCTCCCACTGAGGTGGGCAGGCTTATAGGACGTCCGTCCACACTTCCGGCCTCGTATATGCACTTAGCATTGGGCGCAGAGGTTAACTGGGCCAACATAATGGCTAACATGGGGAGGCCGGTACCGGCAAAGACTACTTCACCGTCCATGACTTCTCTGGCAGCGGCTACGGCCAGAAGGTCGATAGGCTTGAATTCTCCTGGTTTAACATAGTCATTGGCTGCCATTATCTCGCCCCCCTTTTCACTTTGGTAGAATAGCCCAGAGCAGCACTGGCACGTAAGGTTTCCAGGCGGCTTACTCCCAGTTTATTAAGATAGGCTTCAAAATCTTTAACTCCCAATATCCATTCATCGGCCCAGGCATCAAAGCCTTCCTGGGTCCGGGTCCGGTTAAAGAAGTCTTTTATGAAAGCCCCGTCGGCTTCGTAGGAGCCAAAACATCCGGTGGGATGAGACCCCCAGGGAAGTTCAACTATATAATCTACCAGGTGCGGAGGAATCAGGTTCCTCTCCGGCTCACGCCGAATATATTCTTCGGGGACTATTTGCTCGGCAATGACGATTACCTTATCCGATGCTTTTATCGCTTCCTCATCGCTGTACTTCTGACCGGCAACCCGAATGGTTCCCTCCGTGCCTGCCATACTTACATGAGCAATGCACCAATCCGGCTGGGCTGCCGGGATCAGGGCTATTTCGGTACCGGTGAATTGTTCTTTATATATTTCATATTTTAAGGGCGGGATTTTGGGGTTGCTTCCGTCTCTTAAGCCGGCCTTGCCCAGCATGTCATACTCGGGATTTAATATGTCTGATCCCAGAGCGGAATAGGTGGGCAGGAAGGGCAGTCCTTGAGCCCCGGCGGCCAGGCGGAACAGCATCTGTACATGGCTGTAATCTTCACAGATGATGGCGCCTTCTTCAACTTTGCGGGAAAAGTTACCGCCGATTTTTCCATAGAGCTCATGGCCTATCCAGCAGGATTCCCATATTTTCACACATCCGGCCCCGATCAGCATATCATCATGGGTTCCCCCGTTAACTTCTACCAGATGCAGGTTTTTTTTACCTTGCCTGATTATTTCGTATATAGCTGCCATGGGACGCCTCCAGATGGTGAAACCACTGAAGGTAAGCATATCACCGTCTTTAATAAGGCTGATCGCTTCCGGCAGACTTACTTTTTGCGGCTGGCCCATTTTTTACATACCTCCTTTTCTTGAATGTATTTACCTAAGAGTACATTCTGAATTTATTATCAGAAGGCTGGGGCTGGCTAGAATTTGCCGATGAAATCTCTCCCGATAATCATCCTTTGAATCTGGTTGGAGCCTTCGTAAATCTGAGTTATCTTCACGTCCCGCATCATTCGCTCAATTGGAAACTCGGAGCAATAGCCATAGCCGCCCATTAGCTGGACACAGTTGGTGCATACTTCCATTGCCGTATCGGTGGCAAATTTTTTGGCCATGGAAGCCTGGGCACTGTGAGGCAAATTATTGTCTTTCAGCCAGGCAGCCCGATAAATCAGTAACTGGGCAGCATCGAGCGCGGTGGCCATATCCGCCACCATGAACTGTACTCCCTGGTTGGCTGCCAGTGGTTTGCCAAACTGTTTTCTTTCTTTAATGTAGTTGGTGGTGAAATTCAGTGCCCCTTCACCAATCCCCAGACCCTGGGCAGCAATGGTAACCCGGCCTCCGGCCAGGAGGCCCATGGCTACTTTAAAACCGTCATTGATTTCTCCCAGTACGTTTTCCTTGGGAACCTTGCAGTTATCAAAGTATAATTCGACCGTAGGAGAACCATGCATACCCATTTTATCTACCGGTTTGCTCATGCTGAAACCGGGGGTGTCTTTTTCAACAATAAGGCAGGTAATTCCTTTGCCCGAACCCTGAGTTGGATCAGTCTTGACAAAAGTACAGTAAGTGGTGGCAATGCCGCCATTAGTAATAAATATTTTGCTGCCGTTGAGCAGGAAGTGATCTCCTTTGTCTTCAGCCTTGCATTTAATGGAAGCCGCATCAGAACCGGCATTAGGCTCGGTCAAGGCATATGCCCCAATGATTTCACCGGTGGCCAGGGCTTTCAGATATTTTTCTTTGGTCCGCTGGCTTCCATATAAATAAGTGCTCATACAGCCCAGACCGGTATGCACACTCATAATAACCGCAGTAGATGCGCAGGCTTTGGCAATTTCCTCCACGAACATGGCGAAATCCAGGTAGGAACCGCCGGCGCCGCCCCATTCTTCGGGGATGGGAATACCGGTTAAGCCCAAATCGGCCAGCTTCTTGAAAGTTCCCATCGGGAATTCATGGGTGCGGTCTGTTTCCGCCGCAATAGGTTCTATTTCATTCTGGGCAAACTTTCTGACCATATCTCTAATCATTATGGACTCGTCACTTAACTGAAAATGCATTTTCCCAACTCCTCCCCACTTATTTTCCTGTAAAATTGGCTTTTCGCTTTTCAATGAAAGCCTGCATGCCTTCCTTTTGGTCTTCCGTAGCAAAGCAAAGCGCAAATATATCAGCTTCGAGGGTCATAGCGCGGTCTATATCTATTTGTAATCCTTCTATAACCGCCGATTTGCAGAACCTGACCGCCAATTGGCTTCGGGATGAAATTCTTTGGGCTATTTTATTAACGTGATCCATCAATTTATCCGCCGGTACTACCGCGTTGACCAGTCCGATCCTTAAAGCCTCGCCGGCATCAATATTGTCCCCGGTATATATTAACTGGTTGGCCATTCCACTTCCCACTATACGGGGTAAACGTTGGGTCCCGCCAAATCCGGGAGTAACCCCCAGACCTACCTCCGGTTGACCGAACTTGCTGTTTTCCGTACAAATCCGGAAATCACAGGCCATAGCCAATTCACAGCCTCCGCCCAAAGCAAATCCGTTTATAGCGGCAAGCACCGGTTTATCTATGGATTCTATCAGGCGAAAAACTTTCTGGCCCAAACGGGCAAAATTACGGGCTTCAACCGAATTTATATTTAACATAAAGCTGATATCGGCACCGGCTACAAAAGCCTTATTTCCGGCACCGGTGATAATGATTACATTGATACTGCTATCATCCCGGGCATCTTGGATAGCAGCCTTGATATCCAGCAAAGTATCTTTATTTAAAGCATTTAAGGCCTGAGGACGGTTGATAGTCAAAAGGGCAATGCCCGGTTTTTTTTCCAGGATGACATTGGCGAATTCCAAAAACCTTACCTCCTTACTTAATGGTCCGCCTGCGGCTCTTACTACCTGCTGTAATCGTAAATGCCTTTGCCGGTTTTTCTGCCTAACCAGCCGGCCTGTACGTATTGTTTGAGCAGCGGGGAAGGACGGTATTTGGGATCTCCGTAGCCTTCATACATGACATTAAGGATGGCCAGTACGGTGTCAAGGCCAATGAGATCCGCCAAGGCACAGGGACCCATAGGATGGTTCATACCCAGTTTCATGATATTGTCGATGTTCTCGGCCGGAGCGACTCCTTCATAAAGTTCCCAGAGCGCTTCATTGATCATAACCTGCAGAACCCGATTGGAAATGAAGCCCGGTACATCTTTACACCAAACCGGGACTTTGCCCATTTTTATAGAAGCTGCCTCAACATCCTGGTAAACTTCGTCGGTAGTGGCGATTCCTCTGATCACTTCCACCAGTTTCATAACCGGTACCGGATTCATAAAATGCATGCCGATAACCTGGCCAGGCCGTTTGGTACAGGCCGCAATTTGAGTAATGGGCAATGACGAGGTGTTGCTAGCCAATATGGCATGGGGGGGAGCAATATTATCCAGTTTAGTAAAGACGTCTTTTTTTATAGCAAAGTTCTCGATAATAGCCTCAATAATGAGGTCACAGTCAGCCGCATCTTCCAGAGTTACCGAAGGTTTAATGCGCCCGAGAATAGCTGCCTTTTCTTCTTCTGCCCGCTTTCCTTTAGATACATCCCGGGACAAGTTCTTATCTATCAGAGCGATACCTTTATTAACCAGGTCCATAGTAATATCATATTGAACGGTTTCGAAACCGGCCTGGGCGGCTACCTGAGTTATACCGCCGCCCATTTGCCCTGCTCCGATAACCATAATTTTTTTAATATCCATAAATGCTGCCTCCTTCGTCCTAAGGTTCAACCTTTATAAGCATGGCATCGCCCTGGGCATGGCCGGAGCATATTCCGCATACCCCGTATCCTCCGCCCCGGCGACGCAATTCATAAGCCATGGTCATTGCTATACGGGCACCGGTGGCGCCAATAGGATGACCATATGCAATCGCACTGCCATTGGGATTAACTTTTTCGAACATTTGCTCTTTGCTCATTCCGAGAATACTGCGGGCACTAACCAGAGCAACAGCAGCAAACGCTTCATTTATTTCAACAACTTTTACGTCGTCAACCGTCAGGTTATTCTGGTCCAGAACTTTTTTGATGGAAAGCCCGGGAACGGTGGCGATATCCTTGGTGGGCTGGGATACTTCGGCATAATCAACAATAGTAAATAAAGGCTTCAGACCAAGTGCATCGGCTTTTTCTCTGCTCATAAGCATGCATACGTCACCGCCGTCATTGGTACCAGGTGCATTCCCGGCTGTTACACTGCCGGGCAAACCGGTTACGGTACTTTTATGTCCAAAGACCGGCGGTAGTTTGGCTAATCCTTCAATGGTAGTCTGAGGGCGGGGTCCTTCATCTTTTTCCAATACGTCTTTCCCTTTTTTTATCGCTACCGGGAAGACCTCATCGTCCATTTTTCCTTCCTGTATGGCTGCAACGGCTGCCAATTGGGAGTGCAGAGCCCACTCATCCTGTTCCTGGCGGCTGAATCCGAATTCGTCGGCTACTTCAGATCCATGGATAGCCATGTGACGGTCGTAGAAGGCATCCCACAGGCCATCGTAAACCATTAGATCCACACAATCGGCATTGAGCATTCCCATTCTTTTTCCCCACCTGAGATCGGGAAGGGTATAGGGACAATTGCTCATGCTTTCCTGTCCACCGGCTATACAAATATCGGCCCGGCCTATTTTTATCATCTGCACGGCCAGATCGATAGTCTTGATGCCGGAAGAACATACTTTATTAACGGTTATTGACGGAACTGATTCAGGAAGTCCTGCCAATATGCTGGCCTGCCGGCTTGGTACCTGACCGCATCCGGCCGGAACTACCTGCCCCATGATGACATAATCAATATCTTCTCCTTTTACCTTGCCTTCAGTCCGGCGCATTACTTCCTGGATCGCCAGGGCTCCCAACTGAGCCGCATCGTATTCTTTTAACAGACCTCCGGATCTACCGTAGGGGGTCCGACAGGCTTCAACACAGACTACTTCTCTTAATTTGGCATATTGGTTTTCAGTTATTTTGCCCATACCTGAAAACGTGGCTTTTCTTTCACTAAATTTGGCAATGGGGGCATCTTTATATACATCAGCCCGCTTCCTCAACATTTTTTGCACTACTTTTGACATACTGTATTCTCCTCCAATCATTACATGATATCCACCTTGTGGTACTTGGCCTTCGAATTGCTCATTGATCACTCCTTTCATAAAAAAAGTCCCCGGCAAATCAAATTTGACGGGGCTCTATGGCTCTCATAAATAGATAATGAGGAAGTTATTGGGTTTGGCTCAGGGAATGGTTTTTAATTGCGTGCTTTATTCAAAAGGGTATAGTTTTTGGGGGCAATTTCGTTCTGCAGTTCGGCCAGGAAAAGGTGATTAGTTTCACCACATCGAGTACATTTAATTTGCAGTATCCTGCATTCACGGTATTTTGCCAGAAGTTTCTGACATTTTTTACACCTAAATTCCTGCAAGTTCTGTTTCCTCCTTTTTAAAAAATAAGGAATGGCATCGGCGTGTGACAGTAAAAGGATTGGTATTTGAATTATTTTGCTTGAACGCATGGACTGCTAAATTAATATGCACGAGCAAGGGAAATATTACATATTATGTGGTTGCCCGAAAAAAACCGGTAGAGTTAAAGTGGCGGAAAAAATAGGAAGTTCATATTCCGGGCAAGTAATATAAGATAGAGGCAAAGGCTTTACTTTACAAGGCCAATTCAGTTAATATTTGTTAAAAGAGGATTTAAAAAGAAAAACTACTGAATTATCTATTCGTTTATCGTGGTGCGGACATCGCGTGATAATTCCGAGGCAAATGGGGTTTTGGGGAATTATGCAAAACTCTCAATTAATAAGCGAAAAGGAGGTCATGGGGTGAAACGTTTGAGCGATCATGTTATGCTGCTGGGTAATGGCCATTTCAATTATTATGTGGCAGGGGTTAAAGAGGCTGCTTTGATTGAGTGTGGTACCAGTGCCGGGGCGGCTATCTTTGCCAGGCAATGGGAAGCATTGGAGGAAAAGGTCAACATAAAATACATAATCATCATGCATGCGCATTTTGACCATGCCTGTGGTTTGCCCATTCTAAAAAGTTTGTTTCCGCAAGCCGAGGTTATTGCCAGCCATGCGGGTAAAACGATTCTGGCCAAGGAACGAATCGTAAAAGCTTTGTATGCTAATGATGCTTATGTTTCGGAATTATATAAAAGGCAGGGGCTGCTGGATAAGATACCAGAAACTGAGGGAATATCTGAACTGGTAGTGGATAGAATTGCAACGGACGGGGATATTTTGGAATTGGGGGAAGGAGTATCCCTGCAAATCTTGGAGGCTCCCGGGCATAGTGTGTGCTCTCTGGCCGCATATTTAAAGGAAGACCAGGCTATGTTTGTTTCTGATGCGGCTGGATATGGTGATGATAGTGGCAATATATCTCCGGTATTTTTCCATGACTATGATAGCTATATCAACACGATTAAGAGGCTGAAAGAGTTCCCGACCCGTATACTTGGGGTAGCGCATGGGCAGGTGGTAAGAGATTCCGCGGTAAACCGGTTTTATGAAAAGGGCCTGCTTGCTGCCGGAAAGGCGTTTGATCAAATTCAGGCCGGGCTGGTGGCGGATGTTGCCGAAAAGGATATAGCCCGGGAATTATTTAACCAATATATTACGGGAACTCTGGCTTGCTATCCTGAAGAAATGATGCTGGCTTCCATGGAACTTTTAATTAAAAATGTAAAAGCCAAATTAACCTGATACGGCTGGGATAACCTAAAAACCAATTAATACGAAAATAGAACCGTAGGCCGGTGCAGAGAATAACATTGGAAAAACCCGGCCCTGAAGCCCGCTCCTAACGTCGGGGCTGTAGGGCCGGCTACGGAAAAAGCAAAACCAAAACCGAAACCGAAAAAAACCGTAGTCCGGTCTACAGGGCGTTAGCCCTTCAGGCCGGTGTGGAGTATAGCATGGGAAAAGGAACACCCGGCCCTGAAGCTCGCTCCTGACGTCGGGGCTGTAGGGCCGGCTACGGATATTGCTCCTGATGTCGGGGAGCCGTAGAAAAGCGCTAATTGATCAAGAAAAGAATGGGGTCAGTCTTATTTCTGAAGACTGACCCCATGTCCTGTTTCTATAAATTTGCTTTCTATAAAACCGCTAAAATCGGAGCGATAATCAATGATATGGTTCCGGCCACCTTGATAAGGGGATTCATGGCAGGGCCGGAGGTATCTTTGCAAGGATCGCCAATAGTATCACCAATAACAGCTGCGGCATGGGTTTTGGTTCCCTTACCGCCAAAAGCGCCTTCTTCGATATACTTTTTGGCATTGTCCCAGGCACCGCCTGCATTGGATAAAAATAGGGCCAGGATTACTCCTACCGTTGTTAGTCCTACCAGGAATCCTGCCAGAGATTGAGGACCCAGTACAAAGCCAACCAGAATCGGCATTCCAACGGCAATGATTCCCGGTAAAATCATCTTGCTGATAGCAGCCCGGGTAGCAATATCCACACAGCGGGCATAATCAGGTTTCCCGGTTCCTTCCATGATACCGGGAATGGTCTTAAACTGACGGCGAACTTCCGTAACCATTTCAAAAGCTGCTTCTCCAACCGCATGCATTGTTTTGGCGCTTACCAAAAAGGGAACGGCACCACCGATTAAGATCCCGACTAAGACTTTGGGATCAGTTAAGCTCACAGAAAAATTGGATACTTGCATGCTTCCTTTAACACTGCTCACGTAAGCACTAAATAAAGCCATAGCAGTTAAAGCAGCCGAGCCAACAGCAAAGCCTTTGGAAATAGCTGCAGTCGTATTTCCAACTGAATCCAGGCAATCGGTTTTTTGGCGAACTTCGGGCGGCAAACCGGCCATTTCCGCGATTCCCCCGGCATTATCGGCCACCGGGCCAAAGGAATCCATCGCTACTATGATTCCGGCGGTGGAGAGCATACCTGAAGCTGATAAAGCGATCCCATAAATTGCCCATTGCAGTCCTTGGCCTGCTGGGGCAGAGTAATAAACGGTACTGTAGGAACCGTAGATAGCTCCGGCAAAAAGCAGTACGGGCAGAAATACTGATTCCATGCCAACGGATAAACCGTAAATAACATTGGTAGCCGCACCTGATTGAGATGCATCAGCTATCATTATCGTGGGGTGCATTGAATTAGAGGTATAATACTCGGTCAAATAACCAACCAGAACATTAACGATCAGTCCCAGGACTACTGACACGAACATGCCAATAGCAACATTTCCATACTCACCCTTGTTGCCGAATATATAGAAACATAAGAAAAAAGCACCTATAGCGGTAATAATATTAGTCGTATATAAACCCGTATTAAGTGCCTTCTGCGGGTTGCCGTTTTCTTTTACCCGTACATTAAGGGTTCCGATAATAGATGCGATCAGGCCTATAGCCCCCAGTAACAGCGGGAAGATGATTCCGGCAAAACCGAACAGGGCATTACCGATCAGCATTGCCGCAATATTGGTGGCAGCATAGGATTCAAACAGGTCTGCTCCCATTCCGGCGGTATCACCCACATTGTCACCTACATTATCTGCGATAGTGGCCGGATTGCGTGGATCATCCTCCGGAATTCCTGCTTCAACTTTTCCAACCAGGTCTGCTCCCACATCAGCCGCTTTGGTAAAAATACCACCGCCGATTCTGGCAAAGAAAGCTATCAATGAAGCACCGAAAGCAAAACTATTGATAATAACCGGAGACTTGAAAATAATAAACAGGGCGGAGACCCCTAAAAGTCCCAATCCTGCCACCGATAATCCCATAACGGAACCAGCCTGAAAGGATACCTTCAGGGCTTTTTCCAGGCCATGGGAACGGGCAGCTTCAGCTGTTCTTGCGTTGGAGCGGGTGGTACTGGTCATACCTATATAACCGGCCAAGGCCGAACATAACGCTCCCACAATAAAGGAAATTGCGGAAGCCGGGCCAACCGGCAGATGGGAACCGGGCTGGGTATGAATAAAATATTCAGCTACCCACAAGATAACAAATATAACAAGTGCAATGGGTGCCAGTGTTTTGTACTGCCTATTCATATAAGCGATCGCACCCTCTTGAATCGCTTCTGAAATCTCGCGCATAGAGGCGGTTCCCATACTTTCCTTTTGCACACTATATAAAATAAACAGTGCATAAGAAAGAGAAAGTAGTCCAACTGATGCAGCGATGTAGGCTAAGATCATGTTTCCCATTTTAAATTCTCCTTTTCCTAAGCTTGTTGGTAAAGTATAATGAGAAATTTACGAAAAGTATAGCCTGTTTTTTATCCGAGTGGTATTATATATTTGGTCTGACTTTATTTCTTTAAGTAATATGCAAAAGTATTATTTCCGGGTGTAAATTTTGTATACTGATTTAACAACCGCCTCCAGTCTGGCATAAAAAATGGCTAATCTACTTTCGCACCGCTATACGTCCGGTATACGGCATCTCATGAGACCCTCAAATTTACGTATATTTAACTTTCAGACCAAAACATTCCTGGTCGTTTTAACGGATATTGAACCGAATTTTGGAAATATTCATTGTTAATCTTATATTTGAGAGTTTTGCATAATTAACTTTGCGAATGTCATCCTGAGGCAAAGCCGAAGGATCTTAAGATTCTTCGCTCAGGCTCAGAATGACAAATGGGTTTTTGGAATTATGCAAAACTCTCATTTAAAAAGTTCACAATTTTATGTCGGGAAGACGGTTGGAATAAATCCATCGGCCACTTGATAATGCCCGGAGGAGAAAAAGGGGTGCTTTACTTCTCGGACCGGATGTAGTTAATATATGGTAAGGAAGTAAAATTCGGCAGGAGGGTTTGTTCATGCGCAAAACAACTATTTTTACTTTAATCTTGTGCATTTGTCTGCTCTGGTCATTCCCGGTTGGGGCGGCTGAATACTCTGATATCGGCAACCATTGGGCGGAACAGGATATAGCGAGGCTTAGCGCTCGTGGCCTGGTAAGTGGTGAAGCGGGAGGACAATTTGCTCCGGAGCAGACGATTACCAGGCAGGAAGCTATTGCCATGCTGGTCCGAATGGGCGGGCAAGGGACAACTGTCCCTGCATCCGGTGTGGCCGCTGTAAGCAAAGGCGTGAGCCCGTGGGCGGTAAATTACCTGGAGCAAGCTTTGCAGAAGGGAATTATTAATGAAAACGAACTGAGAGCCTCCGACTGGAGTGCGCCTGCAACCCGGGCGGAGATGGCGGTATGGTTAAGCAAGACCTTGCAGCTGACCCCGGTGGTAAATGACAGTGAAGGCATCATGAACACCTTCCAGGACCGGGCCTATGTATATTCTTATCAGGCTCCCTACATAATTCCTCTAATTAAGAACGGTGTAATGGTAGGCAGCAATGGCTATTTGAGACCTTTGAGCAGTTTAAAGCGGTCCGAAGCGGCGGTACTTATTAACCGGGCCGATATCAAATTTCCTCAGCCCGGCGGCAATAAGGCGGAACGCGGTCAGGTGGTCAGCGTTGACAGCAGTTATCATATTGCGGTGATGCTAAAGGATGCATCCGGCCTGCAACGCAGTCTGGTAATTACGCAACAAACCGGGCTATATAGCAATGGCAGGGAAATATCGTATAAAAATCTGGCCAAGGGGCAATGGCTTAACTATATAGTAAACGGCAGCCAGCTGTTATATGCTGAAGTTGCGGGAACAGTACAATCATATGTACCCGCTCCGGTTGTGCCGGCCACAGTTTCCGTAATTGGAGAATTGGAGGAATTAAATACGGCGGCCGGTCTGGTAAGAATATATGCGGGTGGAACCCAGCTAAGCTATCGCACGCAGCCTTTCCTCAGTGTTTATACCAATGCCAAAGCGGGGGATGAGGTGGCGCTCACGGTACAAAACGGGTGGGTTTCCAGCATAACTGCGGTGACGATTGATAAAGCTGGCACTAATAATACTTCCTCGAATAACAGCTCATCCTCTTCCGATTACACCATCTATAAAGCTACACTGAAGGAAGTAAATTCGGATGATGAAATTTACCTGACCTCGGTTTACAAACTGGAAGATGGACGCTGGCGTTCCAGTTCCTCCATGCATATGGAAGTAGAACGAAATGCGGATATTTATTATGATGGCGATGAAATTGACCTGGAGGATTTGGAAGACGATTATGAGGGAGATACTGTATATGTAGCCTATGACGAGGATAATGACGAAGCGGTCACCATCCGGGTGAAAAAAGGCAGCGAGTATAATTATGATGATGTAGTCGACCGGGTGAACTCCCGCAGTCTGGAATTAGATGATAATGATGAAGTTTATTGTGATGATGATGTGATAGTAATTGAGGATGGTAAACTCAGGGACTGGGAAGATGTCGAGAAAGGCGATGACGTTTTCGTAACCGTTAACTATACGGGAGGCAGGTATTACGCAGCTGTAATAGAGCTTCTGGACGACTCGGACAGCAGCTCAAGCGATGATCTGGTAGTTTACCGGGGCTATCTCAGTGATGTTGACGAATCCGGTAAGGAGATTAAATTGAGGTCGGTTTATTACCTGGGCAGCAGCGACTGGAGAAGCCGTTCCGATCTTTGGATAGACGTTCCCCGTAATACTGAAATCTATTATGATAATGACGAAATAGACTTGGAAGATCTGGAAGACGACCATGATGGTGAAACAATTTATGTAGCCTACGATGAAGATGAGGAGGAAGCATTGCAAATAAGGGTCCGGGACGGAAGCGAATACGTATGGAGCGATGTGGTGGAAAGGACCTGGTCCGGTTCATTCGAACTGGAGGATGAAGAGCAAAGAGTATACTACGATGATTCCACCATTGTGATACATGACAACCGTCTGGTAAACGGCAGTTATATCGATGAAGATGACGATGTTCTGGTGGTAGTAGAACGAAACGGCAGTACCTATCGGGCGGCGATAGTAATAATTGATTAGCAGACACACGGCAGAATAGAGAGATGGTTATTTTGAAGGGTGTCAGGGGGATGTCTCCCGACACCCTTTTAGCCTTCCCGGAGGTGTCGGACAACCGTCTCTCTGAGACTGGTCCCGCTAAGACTATCAATCTTTGAACGGGGGAAAATGGGTGAGCCGTCCCCTATACTGCTAATCCCGGAAAGGATAAAAATAAATGGATTTCTTGCCAATGACAAAAAAGGATATGGATAAACGAGGGTGGGATGAACTGGACATCATTTTTGTAAGCGGGGATGCCTACGTGGATCATCCCGCCTGGGCGGCGGCAATTTTAGGCCGGTTCCTGGAGCATCATGGTTTTAAGGTGGGGATCATTGCCCAGCCGGACTGGCATTCCATCAAGGATATAAGTTCCCTGGGTCAGCCGCGGCTATTTTTTGGGGTATCGGCAGGAAATATAGACAGTATGGTTAATCATTATACGGCGGACCGGAAGAAGCGCCATGATGATGTGTTTTCCCCCGGAGGAGTGGGCGGAAAGCGGCCTGATCGTGCTACTATTGTTTATACCAATTTAATTAAACAGGCATTTCCCGGGGTACCGGTAACTATTGGCGGGGTGGAGGCGAGTTTGCGCCGTTTGGCCCACTATGATTACTGGAGCGGGAAAGTACGCCGCTCTTTGCTGCTGGACAGTAAAGCCGACCTGCTGGTATATGGTATGGGAGAGTATGCTCTGTTGGAAATTGCCCGCTATTTAAAAGCCGGTCATGAAATCAAATACCTGACCGGAATGCGCGGAACCTGCTATATATCAGGACACTGCCCCGCAAATGCCCGACAAATCCCTTCTTTCGAACAAGTATCCGGTGATAAAGCGGAATTTTCGCGGGCGACGAAGATAATGCAGGAAGAACTGAACCCCTATTGCGCCAGAATACTGGCCCAGCAACATGGGGAGCGCTGGGTGGTGCAAAACCCTCCTCCAATGCCTCTTACTACAGAAGAACTGGATGATATTTACAAACTGCCGTTTTTGCGCCAGGCCCACCCCAGTTATGATGCAGCCGGAGGAGTACCGGCCTTGAAACCGGTTCAGTTTTCCCTTCTTACGCATCGGGGATGTTTCGGCGGATGTGCCTTTTGTTCCCTGGGCCTGCATCAGGGTAAATTCATTCAAAACCGCAGTATCGAATCTATAGCCGGAGAGGCGGAAACTTTTTTGGCCCATCCTGATTTCAAAGGGAGCATTCCCGATGTGGGTGCACCATCAGCCAATATGTTCGGGCTGAGCGGGAAAAATCAGCAATTATGCCAAAAGTGCCGGCGCAGCAGCTGTTTGTATCCCAAAGTCTGTGTCAACCTGGACACTAATCAGCTGCCATCCGTAAAACTGTGGCGGCGTTTGCGCAGCATAAAAAGAATCAAACATATCCGAGTGGCTTCGGGAGTAAGGTATGATTTGATACTAAGGGACAGCTCCGGTCAATATTTAAAAGACCTTTGCCGGCACCATGTGGGCGGGCAGCTTAAAATTGCTCCGGAGCATATATCTGACCAGGTGACCCGCAGCATGCATAAACCGGGTAAGGATGAATATATAAAATTTATTAAGGAATTTAAACGTATTAATAAAGAAATAGGCAAGGAGCAGTATATTATTCCTTATTTTATTTCCGCTCATCCCGGCAGTCGTTTAGGTGATACCATACAATTGGCGGAGTTTGTCCGGGATAATTTGCAATATTATCCCGAGCAGGTGCAGAATTTTACTCCTACTCCTATGACTGTTTCCACCTCCATGTACTACACCGGCTTAGACCCTGATAGTGGAAAAGAAGTGCATGTACCTCATACCCGGGAACGTAAATGGCAAAGGGCTTTGCTGCAGTATAAAAATAAGGAAAACTGGGGGCCGGCCCGGGAGGCTTTAAAGGCCTCCGGACGTCGTGATTTAATCGGATTTTCCCCCCGCTGCCTGGTGAAACCGGAAAAGAAGCAAAAATAGTAAGACGCTGGGGAACACTTAGCCATTTGCAGGATACCCAACCCCGGCATAATATATCGCTATAAGCGCGTGAACACCCAGCCCTGAGGCCCGCTCCTAACGTCGGGGCCGTAGGACAGGCTATGGAATAATGATTAAGCAGTAACTTTGCGA
>DHSK01000026.1:17781-18170 GCA_002408445.1 Syntrophomonas sp. UBA5288 | reverse complement strand
TATTCATAGCAATGACAAATGGGGTTTTGGGAATTATGCCAAACTCTCAAATCTCTAAAATCTTAGATCTCTTTCTCCGGCACGTATACGGTTGATATAATCGATCGCTTTTACTTTTCTTTTTTCATTGGGAATGTTTTGCATTTCTGCATCGATCATTTTCTGACCCATTTCCATTAATTCGTTATCAGCATAGTCTTTTAAGTATTCCTCAAATGTTAACAGGGCATTGGGCAAACAATAGTTTCCTATTTGTCCTGATTTCGCAAAGGGCATAAAACGGTCTCCGGTTCTTCCTTCACGGTAACAGGCAGTGCAATAACTGGGAATGTAACCGTCTTTAACCAGCCCTTTCAGTACGTCAAGCGGTTTTCTATGATCGGCCAGAT
>DHSK01000026.1:7989-17435 GCA_002408445.1 Syntrophomonas sp. UBA5288 | reverse complement strand
GGAAAATCGTTATAGTCCACGCCTACCGCCGGTAGAAGTCTTGGGAATGAAATGGTATGCGGCCCGACACCGCTAACCGCTTCCATATGCTCGGCATGCATCAAAACTGCTATCATCTCGTAGTGGTAGTCATATAAACCAAGCAGGGGACCGATACCGACATCATCAATTCCACCGCCCAGCATGGCCCGGTCCATGGCTTCAGTGTGCCACTCGTAGTTTTGCTTGGGTCCGCTGTGCATTTTAAGATAGGTGGGTTTGTGGTAGGTTTCCTGGAATAAGATATAGGTGCCGATTTTGGCGTCCTTTAGCTTTTTATAATTTTCTGCGGTGGTGGCGGCAATATCCACATTTACCCGGCGAATAGCACCGTTTTCAAATTTCTCGTCATAGATAGTCTTTATACACTCCAGGATATATTCCAGGGGGCATCTTTTATCGTCTTCACCTGCTTCGAGCAGAAGCCTTTTGTGTCCCATGGCCTCCAATGCCCTGACTTCGTCCCGTACTTCATCCTGGGTAAGCTGATGCCGGCCGATATCGTTTTGGCATCTGTAACCGCAATATTTGCAGTTGTTTACGCAATAGCTGGATAAATACAAAGGTGCAAACATAACGATCCTCTTGCCATAAATTTTTTCCTTTACCTCTTTGGCAATTTTGTACATTTTGGCAAGAGTTTCATCATCTTCAACCTCCAGCAAAACTGCGGCTTCCCGATGAGTAAGCCCCTTATAATCCCTTACCTTGGCTAAAATTCGGTCGATTTCAGCCTGGTCGTTGACCAGTTTCCTGGCCGCGGCAATCGATGCCAGAATCTCTCCATCGTCAATAAATTCATTGGCGTCCATAGATTTTATATTATACATATTTAAGCTCCTTCCCGAATTACTTTAATTCAAACTGATTTTGTCAAGTATTCCTGACAGATAAGCAATTACAATCCCGTAATTGGACATCGGAATATGTTGCTCAGCTGCTTTTTCAATGCGGGCAAGGACATATTTACGGTTGAACATGCATGCTCCGCACTGAATTATCAAATCATAGGGTGATAAATCATCCGGAAAGTCATTGCCACTGACAATATCAACGGTGAGCTTCTGCCCCACCTTTTGACGAAGCAGCCGGGGGATTTTTTCCCTCCCGATATCTTCGGCCAATGGTGCATGAGTGCAGGCCTCCGCAATTAGAACTCTGGAGTCCTCGGTTAAACTGTCTATGGCTGCAGCGCTTTGGGTGTAATAATCCAGATCACCCTTATAGCCGGCAAATAGTACCGAAAACGAAGTGAGCTTGCTTTCTTCAGGCTTTCTTTCGTAAACCGTTTTAAAAACCTGGGAGTCGGTGATAATCACGTTAGGGGGCTTGGCCAGGGCTTTAAGTGCGTCATCCAGTTTATCGGTGGTGGCACTTAAAACAACGCATTTTTTATCCAGCAGTTCCCGCAGTGTTTGCACCTGGGGAAGAATCAACCGCCCTTTCGGAGCCTGAATATCCTGAGGCATAACCAGCAGTACCAGATCTCCGTTCTGAACAATTCCGCCGGTAATGGTTTTAGCATCGTAATCTTCAGGCAAATGGCGTATAATGGCGGTGCGAATCTGCTCAATGCCATTTTTGTTTTTGGCGCTGACCACAATCGGCTTGATTCCGATATTATTTTCTATATAGTTGCTAACCGCCTCGGTATTGCTTATCAAATCAGATTTGTTCAGCACGGCAATGGCCGGAATGTTTCTCTTTTTAAACTCGTTGATCCATTCTTTTTCTCTATCAATTACGGTATCTTCGCCAAAGATGATTAGTGCAATATCCGTTTTTTGGGCTGCCTCCTTGGATTTTTCCACTCTCAATTCGCCAATTGCTCCCTCATCGTCAAAGCCGGCCGTGTCAATCAAAACACAGGGACCGATGGGGTAAATTTCCATGGATTTATATACCGGATCTGCCGTTGTGCCTGCAACTTCAGATACCAGGGCGGTTTCGTGACCTGTAATAGCGTTAATAAGCGATGACTTTCCGCTGTTGCGCTTGCCAAAAATACCGATATGCAACCGGTTGGCTCTGGGTGTATTATTCAAACTTTTTGCTCCTTTCCACCGGAAGTTGAGGTTAAGCTAATTCTGGTTGCAAGGGCTTAAAATCACCTCGATCAACTATTATCTCGTATCCGATTCTCTGCAATCGTTGTTGCAGGCAAAAACGGCATTCTGCTGCTTCCTCTCCCGTGCAGATCTTATTATCATAGAGCAAATATTTTCTTCTTACTTCAACGGGAGAAAGGTTGGGCATAACCACATTGGCGCCGGCCAAAATACCCATTTCCCTCCCGTGGGGATGGATAGTGCCCAGTGCCGTGGTAGAAGGAATTAGGGCGTTGGGCAACATCAAACGCAATATTCCAATCAGCATAAGGGTCAAGTTTAACGGCCCGGCCGGATATTGGGCCAAGGGCGTGTCGTGGTGCGGAATAAAGGGCCCGATCCCAATCATTTGAGGTTCCAGCTTTTTAATAAACAATAAATCCTCGGCCAGGTTTTCGATGGTTTGGTAAGGGGACCCGACCATAAAACCTGCACCTACCTGGTATCCTATTTGTTTCAGATCAAACAGGCAGCGCTGCCGGTTGGCAGCACTTAATCCCCGGGGGTGCAGCTTGGCGTAGTGCTCTGCATTGGCAGTTTCGTGACGCAGGAGGTAACGGTCGGCCCCGGCCTTATAAAAGTTCAGATACTGCTCATAGGTTTTCTCGCCCAGGGAAAGGGTAACGGCACAATCAGGAAAAGACTTTTTGATAAAAGAGATTATGGCCATCATCTTTTCATCCGAATACCATAAATCTTCTCCGCCCTGTAGAACAAAGGTACGAAAACCAAGTTCATATCCATGTTCACAGCAGGATAAAATGTCTTCGGCCTGGAGACGATAGCGTTCGGCCTTGAGGTTGCTTTTTCTGATCCCGCAATAATAGCAATCGTTTTTACAAAAGTTGGTAAATTCAATTAAACCGCGCACGAAAATTTTATTCCCGAAAAACTGGTCGGCCACAGCTCTTGATTTCGAAAACAGATAGTGACTATGCTCGGTTTCAAAGCATTTAAGCAGTGTTACCAACTCTGCCTGGCTCAAAACCTTTTCTCTATGCAATTTATCTATGAGGTTTTGCATTAACTCATCCTTTCAACGATCTTATGCTTTGGTCAGGGCGCTTTTAACAATGACCTGGGGAATGCTGCCCAGTTTGCCGGTCATGGAGCCGACCTGGTCGGTGGTGCCGTCAACAATAAGTGATATTACCGATACTTCACGCTCACGGTGGGGTAGACCCATCCGGCCGATAATCATATCGGCGTGCTCACTCAGGATTTTATTTACCTGGGGAACCACCTGCCGATCTTCAATAACAATTCCTATTACTCCCAGTCTTTTGTCCATCTTCTTTCACCTCCGCTGCCAATAAAAAACCGCTTGCCTGTTTTCAGGGTAAGCGGTCATACACATATGCCTTAATTAAAAGGTAAAAATATGATGACCCCTTTAACTTAGCGTTTACCTTGTTAGCAGGGTAATTATTTAGCAATTAATGAGTTTGAAGGTCAGCCTTTAAGCCTTCTTTCAAGCTCTCCCAACCGGACTAATTCATGCAAGATTACAGAACTTTCTTGTTTTTGGCATGATAATGAGTGTGCAGAAGTTCATGGGATTTATGTCCCAGAGGTTCATGCAGGAACTCATCATAAATAGCCTTAACTTCCGGATTATCGTGGGATTTTCTCAGTGCACAATTTTCGTCTTCCACATAAATTCCGGTGATGCGCTCTTCGCGTTTAGCATTGCACTTGGTTATGGGCTGTCCGCCGCCGCCTATGCAGCCGCCGGGGCAGGCCATGATTTCAATAAAGTGGTAGGGTGATTCTCCGGCTCTGATCTGGTCCATAAGTTTTCTGGCATTGCTTAAGCCGTTGGCGATGGCCACCTTGACCACGGTACCGTTAAGGTTGACTTCAGCTTCCTTGATGCCGGTTAATCCACGGCAAATTGTGAAGTTAACGTCTTTTAATTCTTCCTTGGTAACTACTTCGTAAACGGTTCTTAAAGCTGCTTCCATAACACCGCCGCTGGCGCCAAATATTACGGCTGCACCGGTGTAGGCTCCCATCCAGGAATCAAAGGAGGAAGGCTCCAGTTTACCAAAGTCAATTCCGCTCAAGCGTAGAATCCGGCCCAGTTCGCGGGTGGTGAGAACCAGGTCCACATCCCGGTAACCGCTGGAGTTCATCTCGGGACGGGCAGATTCGAATTTCTTGGCGGTACAGGGCATGATGGATACGGAGTAAATTTTATCCGGGGAAACATTCATCTTTTCAGCCCAGTAAGTCTTTACCAGGGAACCAAACATTTGCTGAGGCGATTTACAAGTGGACAGGTTATCCAGTAAATCAGGATAGTAGGTCTCACAGAAGTTGATCCAGCCCGGGCTGCAGGAGGTAAACATAGGCAGAGTGCCGCCTGTGGTTAACCTCTGTAAGAGCTCGTTGCCTTCCTCCAATATAGTGAGGTCAGCGGTGAAGTTGGTATGTAGAACATAATCAAAGCCTACCTGGCGCAAGGCTGCTACCAATTTATCCATCGGCATTTCGCCGGTCTTCATACCTACTTCTTCACCAATGGCAACTCTTACGGCAGGCGCCATCTGGGTAACGACAATTTTATCGGGATCGGCTATGGCGGCGAGCAGTTTGTCTATTTCTTCTACTTCACCTATAGCGCCGACCGGGCAGGCATGGATACACTGGCCGCACATGACGCAGGGGCTGTCAATCAGGTTCTGCCCCATGGTGGGAACGACCATGGCATTATGACCGCGATATTCCAGACCGAGTGCATTTACACCCTGTACAGTGGTACAGGTTTCGATGCAGCGGCGGCAAAGTATGCACTTATTGGGGTCACGGAACAGGGAGGGGGTTGAATAATCTTTTTCGAGACCCCTGGTTTTAAGTTCAAAGGGATTTTCACGAATACAATATTCGCGAGCCAGTTCCTGCAGTTCACAGTTCCCATTTCTTATACAATTGAGGCAATCCTGGGGATGATTGGCTAATATAAGTTCGAGTATGGTTTGTCTGGCCTCAATAACTTTGGGACTGCGGGTTTTTATTACCATTCCATCGCTAACCGGTTGTGAACAGGCAGCCTGGAGAAGTCTATTACCTTCGACTTCACATACACACACCCTGCAATTGGCTTTGACAGCCTGGTCAGGATGATAACACAGTGTAGGAATACGGATACCGACTTCTTTTGCTGCCTGCAGGATGGTTGAGCCATTAGGAACGGATACTTTAATTCCGTCTATAGTCACATTAACCATTTAATTCACTCCTTTTGCTCTTTCCTACATCAGTTTGGCATTGTAGTCGGCCCTGAACTGTTTGATGGTGGTTAATACTGGTGCCGGAGCAGCCTGACCGAGACCGCAGAGGCAGGAATAGGACATGACCCGACCCAGCCTTTCCAGCACGGTAATGTCAATGGCAGAGCCTTTTCCGGCATTTATCTTATCCATCAGCTCATGCATGCGCGAGGTACCTTCCCGGCAAGGAGCGCACTTACCGCAAGATTCATGTTCAAAGAATTTTGCGATGCGGCAGGTTACGTCTACCAGGTCGCGGGTTTCATCAAGTACGAAAACGGCGCCTGAACCGAGCACGGCACCGATTTTGGACATGGCATCAAATGCTATAGGGGTATCCAGGTCAGTTTCAGGGATGAACGCACCTGAGGTGCCGCCGATTTGTACAGCTTTAAATCTTTTGCCCCCCGGGATTCCGCCGCCAAATTGGAAAATAACGTCTTTGATAGTAGTGCTGGTGGGAACTTCGAAGAAAGTTTTATTGCTGATATCACCGGTAAGGGTTAAAACTTTGGTTCCAGGATAAGACGGGTCGCCAATAGAAGCATACCAGGCCGCACCCTTTTCCAAAATGACCGGGATGTTGGCAAAAGTTTCTACGTTGTTTACGATGGAGGGTTTTTGCCATAGACCTTCAACCGGAGGGAAAGGAGGTTTGATCCTAGGTTCACCGCGGTTACCTTCAATAGATTCAATCAGAGCTGTTTCTTCACCGCACACATAGGCTCCGGCTCCACTTCTTACCTCAACATCAAAATCTCCCAGGACACCTTTGGATTTTGCCTGGTCTATTGCTTTTTTAAGTAAATCTGCTACTTCGGGATATTCTCCCCGGCAGTAGATGTACCCTTTATTAGAGCCAATTGCATAGGCACAAATAGCCATGCCTTCCAACAAAGTCTGGGGGTCACTTTCCATTATCATACGGTCTTTGTATGTGCCGGGTTCACCCTCGTCGGCATTGCAGATGACATATTTAATATCAGATGCAGCCTGGTAGGCGAAGGCCCATTTTTGACCACAGTTAAAACCAGCTCCCCCACGGCCTCTGAGGTTGGACTTTTTCACTTCGTCGATAACAGCCATCCTATCCATGCCGCGCGCTTTATTAAGAGAATTATAACCACCGGCAGCAATATAATCATCAATCTTAAGGGGATCGATTTTGCCGTAATTACGCAGCACGATGCGCATTTCTTCGGCCATTTGTATGCCCTCCTTTCTATTTAATAATAATTCTTTACTTACATTCTCCTTCATGGTCAGGGCAGAATTTCTATTAATATTCTGCCAGAATGGATGGTATCTTGGCTGGAGTAACATCAAGGTATGCTTTACCGTTAATAGTAATAACCGGCGTAGACTGGCATTGTCCTACACATTCAGTAAATTCAAGGGTAAATTTGTTATCAGCAGAAGTCTCGCCCATCTTGATACCAAGCTCCTTTTCCAGTGCGCCTACAATCTGTGCGGCGCCGGCAACATGACAGGGAGCACTCTCGCATATTCTGATGACATTTTTGCCCCGGGATTTGACTGAAAACATTGAATAAAAGGTAGCTACACCGTAGGCTTTAGAAGCTGGAACATTGAAGATATTGGCGGCATCTATGATTGCTTCTTCTGGCAGGTAACTGTTCTCTCTCTGGATAGCGTGGAAGGCTTCTATCATCCCGCCTGGTACATCTTTATAAGCAGCGAGAATCCCTTTGTGATCCATTTCATTCCCTCCTTCCTGTATGATTTTTATTTACTATATATATGGACAAGCCATATTTATAAACTCATACCACCAAAGCGAACATAAATAATATTTAACTTTCATATACGTTTTCATTATATGGGATTTTAATAGCGAATTAAACATATTTCTGTAAAAAGGTTAATATGAACGCAAAATTTTTTTGCTTTTATAGCTTGCAACACCTATATTTCCGGTTCGAATTTTCAGGGCATACCCGGAGGCAAAAAGAAGCAGGCCAGCAGCCTTAATGAAAAATGTATTCCAGGCCGGATGGAATTATGTTTTTTACAGTTATGTTTAGTTATAGAGCTTTTTATAAGGGGAAACTGGATTATCTGTGATTTTCGGTTAAGTTTTTTATCTGATAATCGATATAAAACTATAGGGAATAACTTAAATCCGGGGTGAGGATGTAGCAAATGAATTATCGTAAAAAGGCCGAAGAGAGTATAAAGAAAAATGTTAACCTCTGGATTATATTATGGTTTTTGCTGTTGCTTAATATAGCGATGATCCTAATATTTAGCCGGGGATTTTCCTGGGGCATTGTTATACTATGTTTGTTTTTGCTGCTGGTGGGAAGCGGATGTTTGCAGTTTATTGCTGAAGGTAAAGATAAGAAACCGGAAGTGGTATCAGATGAATTGAAGGAAAAAGTCGATGGCCTGATGGAGGAAATTACTCCCCTGTGTGAAGACATTTTTACCAGGGAACTGAATAATATTATTCAACCGGTACTGGAAAGCCACCGTAAAGATTTTTCACGGGGGTTGTCCTGGCTATGGGAAGACGGCGATGACTTTGCCGCCCAGATAGACAAAGGCATAGCGGAAACCAATACTGTTCTGCAGACTATGGTTAATTTGAGTGATGACAAGTTCAAGCTGATCAGCCAATTGCGGGAAAATGTCGATGTTCTGATCAAATTGGTAGATCAGGTGAAGGAGCGTAAAGAACAGGATTTTATAGATTTGGACCAATGTCTTAATGGCCGGGCCGACCATTTGAAGCGCACCGTGCAAAAGGAAAAGGAAATTTTTTATGATTATGTCCGCAAACTGTTGTTAGAAGAGATACGCACCCAGGAAGAGGATGTGACCGAATATGTAAATATCTATAAACTGGGGGACCAGTTTCAAATAGTGGTTAACCGCTCGCTGGAAGCACGGATAAGTAATTTTGAGGACGGTTTAATAACGGAACTGGAGAACTTTGCCGCCGATATGGTGGGAAGAATGCAGAAGAGCGCCTTGCAGGCTATGAATATTTTTAGTGCCATGGAAGACACTTTGGATAAATTGATGAACGATTGCCACGGCGAAAGCAGTCTGGTAATCAAACGGTTAGGCGATGCCCACACTGTAATCAGCGATTTGAAAGAAAAATCCGGTGAAAAAATGGTAACATTGGCCTGGCAGGATATTCTCATTGAGAAACGCTGGGAGGACATAGAAGAAAAACTGCTGGGCATGAAAGATCATGTACTGGAGAATGTGGAGCAGGATGTTACGGAGTATATCAGAAATTTGCTCAATGATGAGATTCCCGGCTTGTCATCGGTTTCACCTTCCTCGGAAACAGCAGTGATCTATAAAGCTTTGGTGGATGCGGAACTGGTTTATCAGGTTTATGTAAATAATAATTTACCCAATATTATTAAGGATGGAGTATATCCTCTGCTATTATTTATACGGCCGTTGGAACTCATGGTCGCAAGAGGGATAAGATTTAGCGAAGAAGGCAATAAATTGCGGCGGGTCATTAAAGAAGAAGTGAGAACCGGGGCTTACAAGGAGGTCTTCGAGTCCGTTCAACAGCGCTTGGAACAAAAAAAACCGGAACTGGGTTCATACCTCGATAATATCTATCCCAAGGCTTTTTATTCATTCTGCAGTAATTCTTATATAAAACAGAAAACCAATCATCTGGACCAGGCCGGCTGGATGTTATTTATGCTTATCACCGAAGGAAATGCTGAAGATGAGGGGCTTTACCTTCTGGTAGGACTGCTGCTGGCTATTAATCAATTGCGCAATAAGTATATTCAGCCTTTGAAAAATACGCCTGTATCCCTGGAAGATGTTTCCGATCTTTCGGTTATGCGGTATGCTGTTTATAAATCAGCCGCTTTGATGATGAGTCTTAACATAAAAGGATTAGCCAAATTAAATTACCGCTTTTAAGGGTATTGAGAGTTTGGCATAATAACTTTTTCCTATGATTAAGCAGTAACTTTACAAATGTCATCCTGGGGCAAAGACGAAGGATCTTAAGATTCTTCGC
>DHSK01000026.1:0-7921 GCA_002408445.1 Syntrophomonas sp. UBA5288 | reverse complement strand
ACTTTTTCCTATGATTAAGCAGTAACTTTGCGTCTTTGAGCGGGAAAGATCCTTCGTTGCACTCAGGATGACATATAATAATATACAGGGTGACAAACCAGCACTTATTCATAGCAATGATAAAACTCTCAAACCGACGAATTAAAATAACAATTGGCAGCCGCGAATTATTTGCGGCTGCCTGGGGTTGAAGGGGGTTTGCACCCTTGCCCGGATTTTTAAATATTATTAATAGTTAAAAGCAATAATAGGTATATTAGAAAATGGTAAGGGGTATGGAATATGATACCATTAAGAGATAGTACTCCCAGTCGTCATTTTCCGCTGGTAACGGTCTCATTGATAGTGTTGAACCTCTTGGTTTTCTACTATCAGATTAGCCTGGGCCAGAATGGAATGGAGCAATTGATATATGTGCTGGGAATGGTGCCGGCCAACTATCAGCATCAGGTTCCATTGCTCGCTTATCTGCCTTTTTTAACTTCTATGTTCCTGCATGGAAGTTGGATGCATGTTATCGGGAATATGTGGATATTATGGCTTTTTGGCGATAATGTGGAAGATAGGATGGGACGGGGCAAATTCCTGCTTTTTTATTTGCTGTGCGGATTAATAGCCGGACTTACCCATTATTTTATTAACCCGTTATCACCGGTTCCGGTAGTCGGAGCCTCAGGTGCGGTGGCGGGAATAATGGGGGCCTATTTCTTAATGTTTAAACATGCCCGGGTGCTTACTTTCGTACCGCCCTTTTTCCTGTTTAATCTGCCGGCCTGGATATACCTGGGCTTCTGGGCCTTGACTCAGGTTTATTGCGGCACGGCCGGGCTGGTGAGTTCGTCCTGCCAGCAAATAGCTTTCTGGGCCCATATCGGAGGTTTCGCGGCCGGAATGGTGCTGCACAGGTCATTTATCAAACGCTATCAGTATGTATAAAAAGTAGACGGTTGATGGTACACCTATAAAAAAGTTTGCCTCTCGCTATTTCAGCAGGGGACACACCTTCCCCTCAGGTCCGCTCCGCGAACCAAAGTAAGGAATGTCCCCGTGTTAGGTAGTTTTAGGCTTCGTGGTTTACTTTGGATGGTTTGTCATTTATTTTTTTCAGCATGTCGTTTATTTTCTGGTCGGCGAAACGAGTGTATTCGGTATCGTTTTGCAAGAAATAGATGGTATTTTCGATCCGCTCCTGACTGGCTTTAATCTCAGCCCAGTGATTTTCGTCCGCCCAGACGTTCATGCAGTCCTGTATATCTACACAGCGGCCTGTTTCCAGGTAGTGTTTAAAAGTGGACAATGTATTGGTATCCTGATATTCGGCGTGAACATAGGAACGGGAAATTATATTATTATAGACGGATAGAGTTCTGCGGGCATTCTTCAGACTCTGCTCAGCCTGTTCGATATCTTTCTTGCATGCATCCATAAAAGAACTTGATAAAACTACCCAATTTTCCAGAGCCTCTTTATAACGGTCACAGGCCTTTTCATATTCACGGTAGCGGATGAAATACACTTTCATTTCGTGATTGTAATTCGAGGCGGCGGGAGTTTGTTTTTGCCGGTTGCGGCTAAAAAGAATCAGATTATTCAATCCTTTTTCATTTTCGGTAATTTTTTGAGGCTTTTCCGGCAGATTGTCTGGTTCAGCCGGACCAAGATTTTCATTTTGGATTATTTCATAGCGCATTTCCAGAAATTTATTTAAATAATTGATGTGGCGGTTTAATTTCTCGATTTCCCCCAGGGCCGCCAGGCACATACTTAGGTCTTCCAGAAGTTCTTCCTTGTTGCGCGCTACCTTTTTGGCATTTTTCCTGCTTTTGTTATACTTATGGAGTAATTGATCGGCAGCGGGAGAATTTTTCAAATCCATGATGATGCCAAAATCGGCTGCGGTGAGAGGCAGGCAGGAGGATTCCCGGCTAAAATAGAAACGAGTATTAGTGGGGGAATAATAGTATGGCCCCAGTTGATGAATAAATTCATTTTCTTTAAGATGTAATAAGTCCTGGTGGCATTTTAAATCTTCCTCCATTAGATTTAGCCACTCAACTGCTATCACATCAGGCGCGCCGTCACTGTCCGCTGATTCCTGTAAAGCCTGGTAGCATTCAAAAGGCAGCTCAATACAGGAATTGTAATAGTAGTAAATTATTTGTTCCGGTTTATAATTAAGAAGAGATGAAAGGTCAATGCTGTAATAGGTTTCCCGATTTAAAAAAGTAAAAAACATCTGGATTTACCCCCTGTCATAAAAATAGGCGTTCGTTTGCTATAATTAATTTCTATATATTTACAATAATTCCTGCTGGTTGGTAAAATATTTTTTAAAACCGGTAATGTGTATGCTTTTATCGCTATGGATTAGCCTAACCGGGCAGGGCCACTAATAATACAAAGGAGAAGATATATGTTCAAAGCGATATTATTTGATTTGGATGCGACGCTGCTGAATATTAACATGGATTATTTTTTGCGGCAGTATTTTAAAAAAATGACGGTTATGGCCAGGGATTTTGGAATCGCTAATTATGAGCAGCTAAGCCGGCAGGTTTTTGAATCTACCGGGGTCATGATCGCTGATTGCAATCCTGCCACTACCAATGAAGATGCCTTTATGAGCCATTTTTTTGCTTCAGGCTATTTCGATGAAGCGGATAAAATGCGCGATTTCTTTGATTATTTTTACGAGGAAGGCTTCCCCCAGTTGAAAGAATACTGCCGGCCTTTTTCAGGTATTCCGGAAATGATGGAAAAGGTCGTTAAAAACCACAAAGTGGTAATCGCTACTAATGCGGTGTTTCCTTTAAAAGCATTAAAACATAGGATTACCTGGGCCAATTTGGGCCATCTGGATTTTGAGCTTATCACCTCTTACGAAATTATGCATTTTTGCAAACCGCATGTTCAGTATTACCAGGAGATTGCTGACCGGATAGATGTTAACCCCCAGGACTGTTTGATGGTGGGCAATGATATGGGAGAGGACTTGATAGCGCAGAAACTGGGCATGAAGACTTTCCTGGTGAAGGATATGCTGATTGAAAAAGATGTGCCTTATCGTCCGGATTGGCAGGGACGGTTGCAGGATTTGTTTGCCTTTATGGAGACTCTGGCCAGCTGATCGCATACTGACACGGGGGTATTCCTCGCTTTGGTAGCCGGAGCACCCGGGAGGAAAGTATGTCCCCACTGGAATAACGAAATGAAATGCCGCTGAGTTTATTTATAAATGCGCGCCAAATGGGTAACCATAAGGAAGTACATAATTTTAGCGGAGGCGTGCATATGACAAAGAAGAAAAGGAAGAATAAAGAACTTAGCAGAAACGACCTGCTAAAAATAGAAATTGCCCGGGAGATAGGAATATGGGATCAGGTAGAGCAGTCAGGCTGGGATTCTCTCAGCAATGCCTTATGTGGAAAAGTAGGAGGTATGATGAGCAAACGTCTGAAAGAAGAAAGAAAATCCCCAAAAGCGGAGTAATTATTATAGGCGCAGATGTTATTTTAAATCGACTCTGCGTCTCTGATTTATTTGAGAGTGTTGCATAATTCCCAAAACCCCATTTGTCATTGCTATGAATAAGTGCTGGTTTGTCACCCTGCATATTATTTATATGTCATCCTGAGTGCAATGAAGGATCTTTCCCGCTCACAGACGTAAAGATTCTTCACTAACGTTCAGAATTATCACGCGATGTCCGCACCACGATAAACGAATAGTATGTCATCCTGAACGTAGTGAAGGATCTTAAAGTCTCCGAGATGGGAAGATCCTTCACTACGTTCAGGATGACATTCGCAAAGTTACTGCTTAATCATAGTAAAAAGTTAATTATGCAGAACTCTCATTTATGTGACCTGGATGGTATCCGGGTTTTTTATTGTATAGGCAGGTATTCCAATATTCTTACGATAATTTATAATTAGTTCTATATATAATAAAGTAGGCGAGGGAAGATCATGAATGAACTGGAAAGAGTAAGAGAATATTTAAAGTTGAAAAACCCGCAGTTGAGAATAATCGAATTCGATGTTGACACCAGCACTGCTTATCTGGCGGCCAAGGCTCTGGATAAGGAGGTAGGACAGATTGCCAAATCGATTCTATTTAAGACCAAAGATGACCGTTTTCTGATGGTAGTCTCGGCCGGGGATGTCAAATTAGACAGCAAAGCGGTCAAAGAACTGGCAGGTGCCAGGGTGCGCATGGCCAATCCGGATGAAGTGCTGGCCAGGACCGGTTTTAAAGTGGGCGGAGTGTGCCCTTTTGCCCTGGCTACCGAGATGGATATATACCTGGATGAAAGTCTGAAACGCTATGATGTAGTTTATGCTGCGGCGGGTACGGCCAATACGGCCCTGCCTATAACCTTTGAAGAATTGCGGAAGATAACCGGGGGGACGCCCTGTCAGGTATCGGCCTAAAAAATAAAAAGTGGGTGCATGGTATAGAGCACTCCGGGAGATAGAATATGGGAGAGTTTGTTCACCTTCATTGTCATACCGAATACAGCCTGTTGGATGGGGCAGGCCGGATCAAAGAGCTGGTAAAACGGGCCGCTGAACTGGACATGCCTGCACTTGCCATTACTGATCACGGGGTATTATACGGAATAATTGATTTTTACCGGGAAGCTAAAAAGGCAGGGATAAAGCCCATTATCGGCTGTGAGGTATATGTCGCTCCCCGCAGCCGCTTTGACCGTGAAGCCGGACGTGACGGAGAGCAGTATCATCTGGTGCTCCTGTGCCGGAATGAAAAAGGTTATAAAAATTTAATAGAAATGGTGAGTCGTTCCTATATCGAGGGCTTTTACTATAAACCCCGGGTTGACCACGAACTTCTCACTCAGTACAGTGAAGGGCTCATCGCTTTGAGCGCCTGTGTGGCCGGGGAAATTCCCCGGATGATTCTAAACGATAATCTCGAGGGCGCCTATGAGACGGCGCGGTTTTATCTGGATACTTTCGGGGAAGACAATTTTTATCTGGAAGTACAGAATCATGGCATGCCGGAGGAAAAGCTGGTGTGTGAAAACTTGTACCGCATGTCGGAAGAAATGGGTATCCCGCTTGTGGCCACCAATGACTTGCATTACATCAACCAGGAGGATGCAGCTATTCAGGACGTATTATTATGCATCCAGACCGGCAAGGTGATAAATGATGAGGACCGCATGCGTTTTTCGGGCAGTGAGTTTTATCTAAAAACGGCCCAGGAAATGGCGGCACTCTTTGAAGGACGGCCGGAGGTTCTTTCCAACAGCCTTAAAATAGCCGAACGGTGCCAGGTTGAATTTACCTTTGGTGAGTTTCATTTACCCTATTTCCCTATACCGGAGGGATTTACTCCTGAATCTTACCTGAGGCAGATAGTCCTGGAGAGGTTTGCCCGCAAATATCCGGATAAACCGGAAGCTATCACCAAAAGGCTCGAATATGAACTGGACATGATTAATAGAATGGGCTTTGCGGCTTATTTTCTGATAGTGCAGGATCTGGTCAACTGGGCCAGGTCCAATAATGTGCCGGTCGGTCCGGGCCGCGGTTCGGCCGCCGGCAGCCTGGTGTCTTACGTGCTGGGCATTACCATGCTGGATCCTTTAAAGTATGATTTGTTGTTTGAGCGCTTTCTTAATCCGGAACGGGTGAGCATGCCGGATATCGATATTGATTTTTGCTTCGAAAAACGCGACCGGGTAATCGAATATATTATTAAGCGTTATGGGGCGGACCGGGTGGCGCAGATCATAACCTTCGGCACCATGGCGGCCCGGGCGGCTATACGCGATGTGGGGCGGGCACTCGGCGTACCCTATGGGGAAGTCGATAAAATTGCCAAAATGATTCCGGCCGAACTCGGAGTTACCATCGACCGCGCGTTGGAAATAGCACCGGATCTCAGTGCTGCTTACCGCAATGATTATAATACCAGGCGTATAATCGATATCGCCCGGGCCCTGGAAGGCATACCCCGGCACGCTTCCATCCATGCGGCCGGGGTGGTGATAGGAAGCCAGACTTTAAGTTCCCTGCTGCCTTTGCAGAAAACTACGGACGGCAATATCATAACTCAGTTTACCAAAGAGACGGTAGAAGATATCGGTCTCTTAAAAATGGATATTTTGGGCTTAAGAACCCTCACTGTTATTGACCGGGCGGTGCAGATTATCCGTGAAACCTGCGGGCAGCAAATAGATATTGACAATCTGCCGCTTGATGATAAAGCAGTCTATGATTTGCTTTCCAACGGAGATACGGTAGGGGTCTTCCAACTGGAAAGCGGCGGCATGAGGCGCCTGCTGACCGAACTTAAGCCTAACCGGTTTGAAGATATTATCGCGGTCAATGCCCTATATCGGCCAGGACCGCTGGGCAGCGGCATGATAGACGATTTCATTAATTGCAAACATGGAAAGCAGCAAATCGAATACCTGCACCCCATGTTGAAGGAAGTCCTGGAGGAGACCTATGGGGTCATGCTTTACCAGGAACAGGTTATGCGGGTAGCGGGCAGACTGGCTGATTTCACCATGGGCGAAGCCGATGAACTGCGCCGGGCCATGGGCAAGAAAAAACCGGAAGTTCTGAAAGCCCAGCGCCAAAAGTTCCTGGACGGTGCCAGCCACCATAATATTGAAGAAAGTGTGGCCGGTCATATTTTCGATTTAATGGAGAGCTTTGCCGGGTATGGCTTTAACAAAAGCCATGCCGCGGCTTATGCTCTGATTTCATTCCAGACCGCTTATCTTAAAGCTTATTATCCGGTGGAATACATGTGCGCCTTTTTGACCAGTGTAATCGACCACCAGGAAAGGGTAGTTTTCTATCTGAAAGAATGCCAGAGAATGGGCATATCCATTCTGCCCCCGGATATAAACGAAAGCTACGAAAATTTCACCGTTATCGGCGGTAATATAAGATTTGGACTGGGTGCCATCAAAAATGTCGGGGTCAATGCGGTTAAGAATATCGTGGAAGCACGCCGCGATGGTCCTTTTGCATCTATCCTGGACTTTTGCCAGCGGGTGGATGGGACCATGATAAACCGACGGGCGCTGGAAAATCTGGTCCTGGCCGGCTGCTTCGATTCCCTGGCCATAACCCGCAAAGAAGCTCTATCCATTGCCGGGGAATGCGCTGAATTGGCTGCGCAGATGAAACAGGCGGACAGCAGTCAATTATCATTATTCAGTGAGGAGGAAATAAAGGTTGATGAACCTGTCCCGGCGGTAAAGGGCGAATTTCCTCCCCGGGAAAAGATGAGCCGGGAAAAAGAAGTTCTGGGTTTTTACGTTTCGCAAAACCCGCTTAGCGAATATAAGGACTTGCTGCCGCTGTTTATTACTAGCGAAATTGCCGAGCTGCAAGCCTCGGAGGACGAAGCTTATGTACGGTTGGCCGGAATGGTGGAAAATCTAGCCCGCAGGACTAGCCGCAAAGGTGATAGTTATGCTCATTTTTTCCTGGAGGATTTGAGCGGGCGCATGGAAATGCTAATGTTCTCCTCAGCATTTCGCGCTAATATAAATAATCTGGATACTGATAATGCAGTAGTTATCGAAGGTTTTGTGGATCGGCGCGATGACCATCCCAAAGTTTCGGTCAGAAAAGTGCTGACCCTTTCCAACGAAGTTAAAGAGCTGCATATTCGGATGGATCAGGAAACGATGAATAACGGAAAACAATCGCTGGTAACCCTCCTACAGGATTATCCCGGAGAAGTCGGAGTGTATGTACACCTGCCGGACCGGCGGGTAATGGCCCTCAACCGGAAATTCTTCGCCTCCCCCAACCTGGAACTCAAAGCCAAACTGGTTTCGATATATGGACGGTATAATGTGTGGTACAATTAGGATAAACGAAATTCAACACGGAAGGACACTGAATTTTCATTATTGAAAATAATAATT
>DHSK01000044.1 GCA_002408445.1 Syntrophomonas sp. UBA5288 | reverse complement strand
TAATAGAGAATTTTAGATGCATTTGGCAAAGAATCTGTGTAAATATTTCATACGCTGTTTATTGTATAATAAAATTACCGAAAGTTGCAAAAGCAAATTCCTAAAAGTTGCAAGTGGAAATTCCATAGTATTGCAAAAAATCCATTGCAGGCATTAACCATAACCTGTATCCTTGTATCTGACTAAAAGAACAAGGAGGAAAGGAGAATGCTTACAATGGATCAGATATATGATATCAGATTTAGATTCTTCGAAAAAGGGGAGAGTATTTCCCAAATAGCAAATGCGTTGCATATTGACTGGAAAACGGTACAGAAATATGTTGATATGAATGATTTCAATTTACCAGCACCCAAACTAGCCTCGGAAAAACAATTATGCCCAAAGTTGGAGCCTTACAAGCCCACCATAGATAGTTGGCTTGAAGAGGATAAGCAAGCACCCCGCAAACAGCGACATACTGCAAAGCGAGTATACAATAGGTTAGTAAAGGAGGTCAAAGGTTTTGATTGTTCTTACAGAACAGTAGCATCATACTATGCCGTTAAGCACAAAGAAATATTCAGTGGTTCAAAGGAAGGTTTTCTACCATTAGAGCACAATCCCGGGGAAAGTCAGGCTGATTTTGGTACTGCAGTGTTTTATGAGAATGGTATGAAGCTCACAGGCAAGTATCTTGAGCTATCATTTCCACATAGCAATAAGGGTTATCTACAGCTAAACTATGGTGAAAATATGGAATGCCTCTTAGAGGGGCTTGATGCCATCTTCCGCTATATCGGTTGTGTTCCAGATGAAATATGGTTTGATAACACAAAAGTAATTGTTACAAAGGTTATTCGAGGCGGTGGACGTGAAACCACTGAACGTTTCAACCGTTTCCGTGAGCATTACCGCTTCAAGGCTGTATTTGCAAATTTAGATGCTGGGCACGAAAAGGGTAATGTCGAGAATAAGGTTGGCTATCATAGAAGGAACTTCCTTGTACCCGTACCACGTTTCATATCTCTTCCTGATTTTAATCGCCAGCTACTGGAGAAATGTGAAGAGGATGCAGACAGGGAACATTACCGCCATAACGAGACCATAGAGGAGCTATTCGCTAAAGACCTTAAACACTGTCATCCACTTCCTAAAATTCCTTTTGATTTAAGTGGAATGACAACTGCCACAACCAACAAATGGGGCAAGTTTTATTTGAATAAGGGTTTGCATGAGTACTCAGCTTCACCAAAGTATTCAAACACTGTAGTGAACCTAAAAATCACATCTTCGCTTATCATAGTGATGGATGAGGATTACCGTGAGATTGTCAGGCATAGGCGTCTTTATGGAGACACAAAGCAACAGTCTATGGAATGGTTGCCTTACCTTAAACAGTTGGCATTTAGACCGCGAGCATTAAAATATTCTGGCATTTATGATTTGATGCCTCGCAGTCTCAAAAAATACATAGACAGCTGCACTAATACAGAGACTGGAAAGGTACTAAAAGTGCTTGCCGAGCTTACGGATAGAACCGGATTTGACAGTGCTTTAAATACTGTAAATCAAGCTTTATGCTATGGAACAGCAGACGCTGAGAGCCTTAAGAATTTGTATCGACGTCTTTATGCTGATGTCCCGGAACTTCCTCCAATGCCTTTAGGAACCGACATACCAAAAGTAAAACAAATGTCAGCAAGCCTTGTTGAATATGATGCATTCCTGAAGAGAGGGGGTATCACCAATGTTTGATGAAGAAATAACAGCCTGTTGCAAGAAACTGAAACTTAGCCACAATCTTGCGGAAATGGCACAAACAACAGAGGGAAGCTCCCATCAGGAGTACTTACATAAGATTCTGACTTGTGAACTTGAGAACCGAGAGAAAAGCCGTATCTCAAAACTCCTTAACACTGCTGGCTTTTACAACTTAAAAACTTTTGATAAATTCCGGTTTGATGAGGTTACTCTTCCGGCAGACCTGACGCCTGAAAAATTAAAATCGCTTGATTTCATTAGGGAGAAGAAAAACATTATCATGTATGGGCGAACCGGAACAGGCAAAACCATGCTGTCCACGGCACTTGGTATAGCAGCATGTCAAAAAGGAATACCGGTTAAGTTCTATCGCACAGCCGCACTGATCAATCAGCTTGCTGAAGCGAAGAATGCTGGCACACTTGGTATACTTACTAAAAAACTAAATAAAGCTTCTGTTATTATTCTTGATGAGTGGGGCTATGTACCTTATGACCGCACCGGGGCACAGTTGCTTTTTGATTATCTTTCAGAGATCCATGAGCAAAAGTCTGTAATCCTGAACACAAATCTTGAATTTTCAAGATGGGTTAATGTGCTTTATGATGAACAAATGACAGCAGCTTTAGTTGGCAGACTCATGCACCACTGTCATCTAATTCTTTTCCCCGGTGAAAACAACCGTTTGAGAGAATCCAGTATCAATGAGCTTTACAGTTCTATATCGTCGGTAGACAAGACGAAAGCGTGCAGTGATAGAACAGAGTAGTTTGTGTATTGTGTGAAGAAAAGTAGCGTTTATGCCGCGAAAGCCTCTTGACAATGAGTTCCGGCATGTTAGGCTGATATGCCAGGTATCAACCATACTCCAGAGCCAATCCCTTTATTCAGCATGGGGGATGCCGGTGATGCCTGTAGACATGCCGGTTGAGGCTCATTGTCAAGAGGACCGTGGAATAAATGCGGAAAGAATGAATAACTGCAGAACATGGTCTGAAAGACCTGTAAGACAAAAACCGAATTGTAAGAGAAACAGGGCAACCGCCCTTTTAAATAGATAAAATGTCTGCAAGTCTCTATTTTGCCACTAAAAAGGCAAAAAACAGAACTTGCAATACTATGGAAAATGGAGTTGCAATACTATGGAAAAATGTTTTGCAACTTTCTCCAAAAAGTACTTGCAAAAAACA
>DHSK01000096.1 GCA_002408445.1 Syntrophomonas sp. UBA5288 | reverse complement strand
GTTTACCCAAGGAACAGCGAGATGAAATGCTGTCACGGATAAAAAAAATTGAAGGAATTACACAACGACAAGCCGCTAGAATTCTTGGCATATCCCCTAACCTTATTTTTAAATCATAGGAAGCAAAAGAACCGTCCCCTTGCTTCTCCCCTTGTTTCTCGCAATCTGGTTAAAAATTCTCGCATATAGATCAAACATTATTTGCCGCTGGGGGTATCACCCAGGTATATCTGCCGATACCATTTTAAGCGTTTTAAAACCTTTTTGTAACTGTCTTCCTGAACTGTTACCACAATTTACATAAAGGGCATCTGACCTGGGTAGCAAATTACTCAAATAGTACCAATTTTTTTATGTGGAGGTAAAGTTATGTTCAAAAGAATCCTCGTTATTAGTCTTGTAATGTTTTTGCTTACAATTGCAGGATTACAGAGCGCATCTGTTGTAAGTGCTGCCGGCAATGCCGATAAGTATATTCAGAAGTTTGAGGACAACTATCCTGCCTACCTGAAAAACGACAAAGTCCTTGCTGATGCTTTTCTTTTAAAATACAACAATAGTGAAGCACAGGCACTGGTAGCAAGGGCTATATGGTATATGGAAAACGGGTATATGGTATACGGTCACAGCAAATACTGGGATACGGGATTTATTGACTGTTCTAATTTTGTTTCTTTGGTTTATAAAGACCTGGAATATTCGATTACCTCAGCTTCAAAGAATTATAATCAGGTGGGTAAAAAAGTAGCCGGAGTTTACTCCCGCAAGATTACAGGCAGCAGCAAATACGAACTGGTTGGTATCAAGAACTTAAGGCCTGGAGACATTTTTACGTTCTGGGCTGCGGATAGTGATGGCAATGGAACCCATATAGGGCATGTCGCTATTTATATGGGAGAAATCAATGGCCAGCCCGCTATAATCCAAACTAATTCCGACCGGCCGACGGCTATTGGGATAAATACCAGTTTCAAGTACTGGTATGGGGAGCACTTTTTGGAAGCACGCCGGGTGTTAGATGATGCCTCCCAGTTTCCGGCAAAAACATGGCAGGCATCTGCTCCCGTAATCCCTGCGGTATACCAGCTTGCTCCCCAGAAGCCAGTTATGATGCCGGAAGATAAATTTATGACCAATATAAATTCCCCCAGCAATGATAATAACGCCACCAGCGCTAATGACACCAAAACCTCTTCCGAAGGTATTGTCGATATGCCCCCTTTTAGCGATATTTCAGGCCATTGGGCGGAAGAGAATATCAAGCAGCTGCAAATGACAAAATCGCTTAGTGGTTATCCTGACGGTACCTTCCGAGCCGATAACAAAATCAGCCGAGCAGAATTTGCCGCAGCCCTGGTTAAATCTTTTAAACTCAGTTCGATAACTGGAAAAGTATTTAGTGATACATCGGCTCACTGGGCCCGCAGCTATATTGCAACTGCAGAAGGCCATGGAATTATCTCTGGTTATAATGGGACGTCATTTGGGCCGGATGATCTTATTACCAGGGAACAGATGGCAGTCATGATCGTTAAAGCAGCCCAACTTGATATTGAGGCCCAGGGAAACATTGCTGATGTATTTAGTGACAGCTTCAAAGTCTCTGCTTGGTCTCGATATGCGGTGTTAATAGCCAATCAGGCCCACATAATCTCCGGCTATCCTGATAAAACCTTCAAACCACAGGCATTATCCAGCCGTGGTGAAGCTGCTACCGTAATTATTAATGCCCGGAGCCGGAATGATTAGCAACTCAGTTTGGGTACTTAAAATTCCAGTGTATTCAGCGGTTATGTATTTTTTGAATCTTCCTGTGGAAGGGTAATGCCGATTGGAAAATGCCAAGAATGATAAAAAGCAGATTCTGTTAAGGGTATTCCCTTCCCTTCGGAAGAAATTAGCCGCCTAGGCTGAGGATGACTTCCATTCCATCAACGGCCAAATTGAATACCTGCTTTCGAATGTGTCAAGCGAAATAACAACACGTAAACAAGCGCGGTTAACTATGTGGACTTCCAGCCTCAATCAGTACTTTGCTACGTAACATCATAAAACTTTGCACCAGCATGAGTAAGCCAGTTACAATAAGAAGCCATTCTATTTTAACGACATCAGCTACCGGGCCGTATACCAGCATGGCCAGCGGCATTACTGAACTTGATATAGTAGTTAAAACACCAAATACTCTGCCCAAGAAATCCGGCTCAACCTTCTGCTGTATCAAAACCATAAACGGGGTATTAAATATTGGCATAGCAATTCCGACCAACCCCATTAAGAAAAGGTAAATCCCAAAAACGGGAATAATTCCTAGTCCAAGAGTACAAACGGCAACCGCAAAAAATGATAATACCATGGTGTGAAGCTTGTTTTTAAACCCTCCCCAGGAGGCAATAATGATCCCGCCTAATGTCATACCAATTGAAAAGGCTATTTCAATTGCCGTCAAACGCCAAACATCACTGCCAAAACTGCGTGTGACCTGCAGCGGAGTTAAAAATGATAATGGTGCAACTAATACAAAGTAAATGGCACAAAATATAAATAAGGTTTTAACAAATCCATGGTTATTAATATAATTAAGACCTTTACGCATGTCTGCAAAATAGCCGATTTTTTGTTTTTCCAGGGCTTTGGCATGAGCTGGAACATGCAGGAATAAAAGCAGAATAACCACTGCTATGGCTGCTGTAACTACATCGATAAAAAATACGATTTCAATGGTAGTCAATGTTAGCAGAGCACCACTAAGCATGGGCGATACCAGCATAACCAAAGATTGAATACTGCTATTAATCCCGTTTACCCTGGTAAGTTGGTCTTCGGGCACAATTCCGGGAAGAAAGGCTCCTACCGCCGGCATCTGAATTCCTGCCCCGATTGAACGAATGGCAGATGCCACAAAGAGCAGCCATATAGAATCATAACCCATAAAAAACAGAATAGCTAAAATAAGCGTCGTTAGTGCGATAAGTGAGTCTGACAATATAATGAGTAGCTTGCGATTATACCGGTCGGCCCATACGCCTGAAAAAGGTGAAAGAAAAAAGGTAGGCAGAAAACCGCAAATAATTGCAATGGTCATCATTATCCCAGACTGTGTTTCTAAGGTAATATACCAGGTAATGGCATATTGGACCAGCATGGAGCCAAAAAAAGAAATTGCTTGGCTGGTTAAGAAAAGTGTAGTATTCTTTTTCCAGTTATTGTTTATGTCCAAGATATTTGCTCCTATAAACTTATTTCCCGTATGACTATATCAGCTTTTTCACCTCATCCGCAAGCCCCTGTAATATTCCACACGGGAAGCAAAGGGGCGGTTCTCTTGCTTCCTATTGAGCACTGAAGTATACTTTAAACAAAAAACATGAGAATGATTAACGTGCCAAGAAGAGCCAGAGAAAGAAGCAAAAACGGAATATATCATATTATATTAAGGGGAAACAGTAGACAGGAAATATTCCATGATGACGAGAACTTTATCCGGTTTATTGCAAATGATGATAAATGTTTAGCCGATTATATAAGAATACGATTAAAGAATGAAGAAGCTAGAGAAGCGATAAAAAAGGAAATGGTAGGATTTAATCTTGTGGAGATAAAAAGTTTACCCAAGGAACAGCGAGGTGAAATGCTGTCACGGATAAAAAAATTGAAGGAATTACACAACGGCAAGCTGCTATAATCCTTGGCATATCCCCTAACCTTATTTTTAAATCATAGGAAGCAAAAGAACCGTCCCCTTGCTTCCCCTTGCTTCACGATCAATCAGAAACAGCCATTGACAAAACGAGATCAAGCGGGTATAGTTATTTATAATTTAATCTTAGCAAAGGCATTGACGGAGAGAGTACGTTTCAGCCGAACGTCTCAGCGAGCCGGGGATGGTGAAAGCCCGGTATCAGTAGTCTGAACCCGAAAATCACTCCTGAGCTGCGGACCGAACGAATAATCCAGTAGGCTCCGACGGTTTTCCCCCGTCACCGGGAACGCATATGATGGTATGTTTGTATTAACGGGTGGTATAGCGAATGTCATCTTCTGGCTTTCGTCCCTTTAGGGGACGAAAGCCTTTTTATTTTTGATCAATTATTACGACTGGAGGTAAAAGCAATGGCAAGCAATAGTATGGTAGAAATTCGCTGGCACGGCCGGGGCGGACAGGGCGCCAAGACAGCCTGCCTGCTGCTGGCGGATGTGGCCGGTTTAGAAGGCAAATTTGTGCAGGGATTCCCGGAATATGGACCGGAACGCATGGGAGCCCCTATTACGGCTTATAATCGCATCAGTGAAAAACGGTGTACTATTCATTCCAACATTTACTACCCGGACTATGTGGTGGTGGTAGATGAAAGTTTGCTGGACAGTGTCGAGGTTACCGGAGGACTGAAAGAGGGCGGTGCGATTATCATTAATACTCCCAGCTCTCCCCGGGAGATGCGTCCCAGACTGGGGGGATGGACCGGAAAAGTCTGTACCATAGATGCCCGCCGCATTTCGGAAGAACTTCTGGGCAGAAACTTTCCCAATACCCCTATGCTGGCCGCTGCGGTTAAGGTAAGCGGCGTTCTGGAGACCGAGCGTTTTTTAGCTGATATAGAAGAGTCCTTTCAACATAAATTTGCCGATAAACCCCAGGTTATCAAGGGGAATATGGCAACACTGAAAAAATCCATGGAGGAGGTACAGGTAGAATGATTTATGCCAAGGATATCAACGAACGTACCCCCTGGCAGGATCTGACCCCCGGCGGGGAGATATACGAACCGGGAACCGCACGGGATTTCGATACCGGCACCTGGCGGACCAACACGCCCGTTTTCCACGAAGAAGCTTGTAAACACTGTATGCTTTGTGTGCCTTTCTGTCCGGATAGTGCTATTCCGGTAAAGGATGGTAAACGTCTGGATTTCGACTATATGCACTGTAAAGGCTGCGGCATCTGTGAGAACGTGTGCCCCTTTCCGGCGATTACAATGGTGACTGGAGGTGCGGCCCGATGAGCATTCGCCTTTCCGGCAACGAGGCTGTAGCTTATGCTATGAAACAAATAAATCCTGACGTGATGGGAGCGTTTCCTATCACTCCTTCCACCGAAATTCCTGAATACTTTGCCAATTACGTGGCCGATGGCGAGGTAAATACCGAATTCGTAACCGTGGAATCCGAACATAGTTCCATGTCCGTGTGCATAGCGGCGGAGGCGGCGGGAGCCAGATCCGTTTGTGCCACTTCATCCTGCGGACTGGCACTGATGTATGAACTTTTATACGTAGCGGCCTCATGCCGTCTGCCTATTGCACTGGCCTGCGTCAACCGCGCCCTTTCGGGTCCAATTAATATAAATAACGACCACTCCGATTCTATGGGTGCCCGTGATAGCGGCTGGATTCAAATTTATGCCGAAAATAATCAGGAGGCCTATGATAATTTTCTCATGGCCAGGCCGATCGGCGAACACCCCAGCGTGCGCTTACCGGTGATGACCTGTATGGATGGCTTTATTACCAGTCATGCTGTGGAGAATATAGAACTGCTGGAGACGGAGGCGGTACGCAAGTTTATCGGGGAATATAACCCGGAGAACTATCTGCTTAAAAAAGAAAATCCGCTGGCGGTAGGGCCGTACGATGTGAGTCCCTATTATATGGAACACAAGGTCCTGGAGGCCGAGGCTATGAAAGCAGCCAAGGCCCGCATACTGGAGGTAGCCGCAGAGTTTGCCCGGGTTTCCGGCCGGCACTATGGCCTGCTGGACGAATATAGGATGGAGGATGCCGAGCTGGCTCTGGTTCTGATCGGATCCAGTGCCGGAACTGCCAAAGCAGCTATCGACCAGTTGCGCGAGCATGGAGTAAAAGCCGGGCTGGTTAAAATCAGAGTATTTCGTCCTTTCCCGGGCGAGGAACTGGCCCGGGCGCTGACGGGAAGCAGGGCGGTAGCTGTCATGGATAAATCCGAAGGCTTTTCGGCCAACGGCGGCCCTTTATTTGCCGAGACCCGCAGTGCTTTATATGATGTGAAGGAACGCCCTTATCTGATTAATATCGTTTATGGTCTGGGCGGCCGGGACATAAAAACCGGGGATATTGAAAAAGTATTCGAACGGCTGGCGGATATAGCTGTGACCGGCGCAACGGGGCCGGTTTATACCCATATGGGACAGAGGTCAAAGGAGGATATGGTATGAGTACGGTATATAACCTGAAACGGGAAGTAGAGAAGCCGGCCCGTCTCACCGGAGGGCACCGGCTCTGTGCCGGCTGCGGCGCCGGGGTGGTGGTGTCAGGAGTTCTGCGGGCCCTGGATAAAGAGGACCGGGCAGTGGTGGTCAATGCCACCAGCTGTCTGGAGGTCTCCACCTTTATGTATCCTTACACTGCCTATATGGACAGCTATATTCATTCTGCTTTTGAAAACTCCGCCGCTACCTGTTCCGGAGTGGAAGCCGCCTATAACGCCTTGAAACGCCGCGGCAAGGTGGAAGGCACGGTTAAGTTCATTACTTTTGCCGGTGACGGCGGCACCTATGATATAGGGTTTCAATCCCTGTCCGGCGCTATGGAACGCGGCCATGACATGGTCTACGTCTGCTATGACAACGAGGCTTACATGAATACCGGCATCCAGCGTTCATCTTCAACGCCTCGTTTTGCCCGCACTACTACCACACCGGTAGGTGCTGTGAGGCAGGGCAAGATACAGAATAAAAAAGATCTGACCGAGATTTTGGTTGCCCACAATATCCCTTATATTGCTCAGACCGCTCCTATAGGCAATTTCAAGGATCTGCACACCAAGTCTTATAAAGCCATTTACACCGAGGGTCCTTGCTTTTTAAACGTATTGTCCCCCTGTCCCCGCGGATGGGATTACCCCATGGCCCAGCTCGCGGAAATCATTAAGCTGGCGGTGGATACCTGCGTCTGGCCCCTTTACGAGGTAGAGGAGGGAGTGTGGCACCTGAGCTATGCACCGAAGAAAAAGCTGCCGGTGGAAGACTTTCTCCGCCCGCAGGGCAGATTTCGCCATATGTTTAAAAAAGGCAACGAGTGGATGATCGAAGAAGCGCAAGCCTATGTGGATCAAAAATGGGACCGCTTGCTGGAGCACACCGGTGCTAAATAAGACCGGGTATAGATTAAAAAAATATGGTATGATAACTGTTAACAAGGAGGTTTTGCCTATGGAACAGACGATGTTTACTAATGAGGTCATTTTGTCATGGCTGCGGTATTTTTCCAAAAACGTTGATATCGACCTGGCAAAACTGAAGCTACTGGACATTACCGGGAAGAATAAGAATCTGATTCCGGCCGTTATGAGCCACCGGGCGGTGCTGGTCTTTACCGACGCCGGGCATCCGGATATCTTTTACGACATGTGGAATGCGGAACTGGGTGACTGCGATATTTGGTACAATGAGGGTTCGGACCCATCCGGCGCGATCAAGCACGACAAGCTCTCGGACATGATCAACCGCGGGATCAACGCCTCCGCAGCTATGTTGATTCTGAATCCCAACGCTGCCACCAATTATCACATAGGTATGGAAAACAGCCGTTTCTCCTGTGGCTCGGTTCATTATGTGTGCCGGGAAGTCCGGGCTGTTATAATGAATAAGCTCAATCTGGGGGACCAGGATAACATATGCATAATCTCCGGTGAGAGCATCGCGGTGGAGGCCGCCATGATTGTGGCCGAGGGCAGTGTCATTGCGGTGGAATATGATCACCGGGACCGGACTACCATGAAATGTAATGTTGACAAATTTGGCCTGAGCAACGTAATAATCGTTGAATCGCTGGAAGACGGTGTCATGGCTGAGGTGCCGGTGCCGAACATAGCCTTTATAGTGGGTTCCCCCAGGATCGGCAGCGAAATAAAGAGTCTTTTGGCCATCAATCCCGATATGGAGTTTGTCATCTATACGTTGGATTTCGAAATTTTAACCTCTATTCCGGCCTTGTTTCGGGAAAACGGCCTGGAGCGGACTGAGGCCATCCATATAGCGGTATCACGGGTCAACAGCAAAAACATGGCGGAGCCGTTTCCAGCCCCCTGGCTGGTATCCGGTAAAAGAGTTAAAGGAACCCAGCCCTGAGGCTTACGATGGGGACATTCCCCGTTAGGGGTGTGTCCCCGTACCTTAAATCGTCGGAGCCGTAGGGCAGGCTACGAACTATGAGATATACTTATTTTCATAAATGGTTGTAATATAATCACGGATGGTTAGTACGAAAATACTATTCTTGTCATTCTGAACGCAGTGAAGAATCTTGCCGGTATTGATGATTAACAAAGGAAGGATCCTTCGTTAACACTCAGGATGACGCATTTTCGTTGGTGGTTGTGGCCTACGGCCATGGCCTGTTAATATGGTAAAGCTGCATGAAGAGTCATTTGGACTACAACATGCAGCTTTTTGCATCTTCTATAACTGTTTTCAGGATCAACTAGGATCCGGGTTTAGCGGCCGGTACCGGGAAAGAATACTACTTCACCCGTAGTAAGCTTATACTTGGCCCCGATAACTTTTAACTTGCCGCCGGCAACCAGATGTTCAACTATAGTACTCTTTTCAATATCGACTATGGTTGCAAATATATTCTCGTCTTCGGCTTGCTCATACAAAGTATTGCCACAGGCTCCGCCGGCCTTGGCCTTTTCCACGGAAGGTTTTATTTTATTGATCAAAGCTTTGATGTTACCGGGCGCTTCCCCTCCGTCTACAGTTGCCTGTACCGCCCCGCAGTGTTCATGGCCCAAAACAAGCAAAAGGGGCGCGTTGAGATGTTCAACGCCATATTCGATACTGCCCAGCGAAATTTGGTCAACAATATTGCCGGCGGTTCGGATAACAAAAATATCGCCCAGGCCTTGATCGAAAATCAGTTCAGGTGGTACACGGGAATCGGAACAAGTCAGGATCACCGCAAAAGGTTTTTGCCCCTTGCTTAACTCTGCACGTTTTTGGCTGCTCAAATCTTTCTTTAATATGTTATTGGCTATAAAGCGCTTATTGCCATCTGCCAACAACTGGATAGCCTGCCTGGCATCAGTAACATCTGAATGCCGGTATGCGTCCGCCATGTTACTGGAATTTGCAGCAATTGAAGCTTTCGGTTCTGTTAGCTTTTCCACATTCACACCTCCCATAATCTTCTTTTTCTATATTGTTTTTTACAATTCCTGCTTATAATCTCTCTTTTTCCAAAAGGATACTTTAATGGGTTGATTCCCAATCTATGTAATTTAATGATCGCAAACGCCTTAAAGAACTTTAAGAAACTTTTGATTTGAGAGTTCTGCAGTAACTTTGCGAATGTCATCCTGAACGTAGTGAAGGATCTTGCAGTTTCCGATATGGAAAGATCCTTCACTACGTTCAGATGCAAAAAAACGTTATTCATACATAGCAATGACAAATGGGGTTTTGGGAATTATGCAAAACTCTCATTTAGGAGTTCAGGCCCATTATCTGAATAAAGTAATTTTATAAACAGTATAACTTGTCTCTATAATAAATCCTGAGAATTGAATTACTTGCAGGGGATTATCATTTCTTGTCGAAGTAAGTAATAATTGTATTGCTTTCTAGGTGCTGGAAATAATGGTTTTAAGGAGCAGGCTATCATTGCATAAACTGAAGCTGTATCAGGAACGTAAGATAGGTATGTATCGCCAGGGCCAAATGCAGTTGGCAGAAGATTTGCTGGTAATCGAGGAATTATTAACCATAAACTTTAATAATAATGAGATAGCTACCCTGGTTTGCTCACCCGAGGCTTTTAAAGAATTAGGGGTAGGCTATCTAATCAGTGAAGGTCTGTTGCATTCAATTTCTGATATTAAAGAACTTAGCTGTGATGAAGAAACAGGCTTATTGAGGGTGAGTTCCACCTTTCCTGTAAATTGCGGGGAAATGAAAACCAGTCGTCATATTAATACTTGCAACGGTAAAGGAAAAGCTGGTTTGCCGGCAAGCGGCGCCATTGATCCGGTACCATTCAGCCAGACCAGCAAGCCAATTAATGTTGCTGAGCTTCTTTACCTGATAAGTCTGCTTGAGGAGAAAGCGGTAACCTTCCGCCGGACGGGAGGCGTGCATAGTGCGGCACTGGCTGATGCCAATGGGTTTTTAGCCAGATATGAGGATATTGGCCGCCATAATGCGGTAGATAAAGCCCTGGGTTTTGCCTGTTTAAATAAGATTGACCCGGAGGGTAAAATCCTGGTGCTTAGTGGTCGTATTGCGGCAGAAATCATTTTAAAAGCGGCCCGCAGCAGAATACCTATGGTTCTGTCACGTTCTGCCCCGACCTATTTAGCGGTAGAACTGGCGGAAAAGCTTGGTATTACCGTGGTAGGATTCGCCAGAGAGGATCAGTTGAACGTATATAGCGGCATGGAAAGAGTGTTGCCCCAGGCCGGTTTACCTGATCCAGACTGATTATTAAAAAATAGAGAGATTAATTAGCGGATCTGGCTTAATTTATCACGATATGCATAAAACAAAAAAATAAATCTAATTGCGAGCTTTGGGCTTAAGGCATAATGCTGCGGCACAAAGCTGAGGGGTAAGTTTGGAACGGACTTGCCTTCCGTGGTTGGAAAGGAATTCTAGTTATGGTGCATCAAATGATGCTGCCAGGCGTGGCGTTAATTTCCGAATTATTTAATTGCGCGCTATTATTTAGGTTCCTTGCCTTCAGCCTCGGCTGGAGGTTTTTATTTTATTGGTTGGAAACAGGCGTATTTTGAAAGGAGTGTTGGGAGTGGAACTAATTAAACTGATCATCGATGGAAAGGAGGTAGAGGCTCCGGCAGGGAGTACCATACTTCAGGCTGCCGAGAATGCAGGGATTAATATCCCCAGGCTATGTTATGATCCAGACCTGAGTAAATTGGGAGCATGCCGTTTATGCGTGGTAGAAGTGGAAGGCAATCGCTTATTACCGGCATCATGCGTAACCCCAATAATGCCAGGCATGGTGGTCCACACCGAGTCGCCGCCGGTAATAGAAGCCCGCAAGACAATTTTGGAATTATTAATTGCCAATCATCCCCTGGACTGCATGACCTGTGATAAAATGGGAGACTGTAAACTGGCGGAATACGCTTATCGCTATGGTATAAAAGAGAGTCCTTTTGAAGGCGAAAAACATGATTATGCCATAGAAGACAGTAATCCTTTTATCGTTCGCAATCTAAACAAATGTATATTATGCGGAGCTTGCGTCCGTGCCTGTGAAGAAATGACCGGTGCAGATAATCTGTCCTATTTGAACCGGGGTTTCCACCGCAAGGCCACCACTGCAGGAGATGTAGAGTATATTGATTCGAATTGTGTTTTCTGTGGACAATGCGTAGCTGTCTGTCCTACCGGAGCTTTAACCGAAAAGACCATGTCAGGCCGGGCCCGCCGCTGGGACATAGAACGGGTCAGGACTACCTGCCCCTTCTGTGGCACCGGTTGTAATTTTGACCTGGCCGTAAAAGACCAAAAAGTAATCGGAGTTCTTTCCAACCCGGATAGTCCGGTTAATGGACGCAGTCTATGTGTTAAAGGACGTTTTGGTTGGGATTATATCTATAGCGAACAGCGTCTTACCACCCCTTTGATTAAAAAGAATGGGCAATTTGAACCAGCCACCTGGGATGAAGCTATGGATTTGATTGCCCTTAAATTCAATGAAATTAAGTCTAAATATGGTCCCGATTCATTTGCAGCCCTTAGTTCGGCTCGCTGCACTAATGAGGAAAACTTTTTAGTTCAGAAATTCAGCCGGGCGGTAATGGAAACTAACAATGTGGACCATTGCGCCCGTACCTGACACGCGCCTACCGTGGCCGGTCTGGCCACTACTTTTGGAAGCGGCGCGATGACGAATCCTATTAGTGATATCACTAATGAAGTCGAGCTCATGTTCCTGATTGGTACCAATCCTACCGAAGCTCATCCGATTATTGGCTACAAGATGAGACAGGCTGCCCGCCGGGGCGCAAAATTGGTAGTATGTGATCCGCGTCGTATCGAGTTGGTAGATGAAGCGGATTATTGGCTGCAGGTAAAGCCGGGTACTGATATACCTCTGCTTAATGGCTTAATGCATATAATTATTAAAGAAGGCCTGGAAGATAAGAAGTTTATTGAAGAACGCACCGAGAATTATGAAGAACTCAAGGCTCTGGTAGAATCCTACACCCCTGAACTGGTTTCCGGACTTACAGGTGTACCGGTAGAGGACCTGTATGCAGTAGCCCGCCTCTATGCTGCCACTGATAAAGCTATGATATTCTACACCCTTGGTATTACCGAGCATATCTGTGGAACCCGCAACGTAATGAGCTGTGCCAACCTGGCCATGTTAACCGGACACCTGGGCCGCCCGGGAACCGGAGTCTGTCCGCAGCGCGGCCAGAATAACGTTCAGGGTGCCTGTGACATGGGTGCGCTGCCCAACGTCTATTCAGGCTACCAGGCCGTAGGCGTGGACGCTGTGCGGGAAAAACACGAAAAAGCCTGGGGCGTAAGCCTGTCCCCCAAAGTAGGCTTGAAAATACCGGAAATGTTTGCCGCGGCTCACGAAGGCAAAGTGAAAGCCATGTATATACTAGGCGAGAATCCGGTTTTAACTGATCCGGATGCCAACCATATCCGGGCGGCGTTAGAGCATTTGGAGTTCCTGGTGGTTCATGAACTGTTCCTCACTGAGACTGCCCAATATGCGGATGTAGTTCTGCCGGCGGCCAGTTTTGCAGAAAGTGACGGGACCTTTACCAATACCGAGCGGCGCGTGCAAAGGGTCCGCAAGGCTATTGAACCTATCCCTGGTCAGGCCGACTGGCAAACCATTTGTCAGATGTTCAATAAAATGGGCTATCCTGTGAACTATAGCAGTCCGAAAGAGATATGGGATGAGATGGCTTCCCTGTCACCTTCCATGGCTGGTATCAATTATGACAGAATAGACCAACAGAACAGCCTGCAATGGCCCTGCCCGACCCTGGATCATCCCGGTACCCCGGTTCTGCATGTCGGCAAATTTACCCGTGGTCTTGGATTGTTCCAACCTTCGGAACATATACCGCCAGGTGAAATGCCTGATGAAGAATATCCTTTCCTTCTGTCCACCGGCAGAATCCTACAACATTATAACGTTACTACGCCGTATTCGAAAGGCCTTAGCAGTATATGGAATAAGGAAATGTCAGAACTTAACCCATTGGATGCTGAAAAATTAGGCGTAACCACCGGTGATCAGATTAAAGTAACTTCCCGGCGGGGAGAGGCCGTCACCCAAGTCAAGGTAACCGACCGGGTATTGCCGGGGGTAATATGGATGTCATTCCACTATAATGCTACCCCGACTAATGCCCTGACCAGTTCCAGTTTGGATCCCATTACCGGCACGGGTGAATACAAAGTGGCCGCAGTTAAGCTGGAAAAGGTTTAGGAGGCCGGTAAATGCGTAAGGTAGCGGTAGATGAAGCAGTGGGCATGACATTGGGCTGTGATATTACCAAAATTATTCCGGGACGTGAAAAATACCGGGCCTTTCGTAAAGGACAGATTATAACAAATGAAGATATACCTAAACTTAAGGATATGGGAAAAGAGCACATCTATATCTGGGAACCGGATGAAAAACTGATCCATGAAGATGAAGCCGCATTGAGATTGGCCAGGTCAGCGGCTGGACCGGGTCTGGCCTGGACCGAACCCAATCAAGGAAGAGTTAACATCCGGGCTAAGCATGATGGGCTTCTTAAAATTGAGGTCGAACTGCTGAATCAAATAAATACCCTGGATGAGATTGTTTTTGCCACTTTGCATAATGACCGGGTGGTCAGTGAAGGGCAGACAGTAGCAGGAACCAGGGTGGTTCCGGTTGCTATCAACCGCACTACCATTGAAATGGCAGAAAGACTTTGTACCGGGAGAATGCCGTTGCTCCGGATAAAACCATTTTTACCATTATGGGCAGCGGTGGTTACCACGGGTACGGAGGTCAACAGCGGCCGCATAAAAGATGGGTTTGCCCCAGTTATATGTCAAAAGATTGTTCCTTTTGGAGGACGCTGGATGAGTCAGGTTATTGTTCCGGATGACCCTGACCTGATTACCCGGGAAATTCAAAACTTTGTCGCCCAAGGAGCTCAGTTGGTCATAGTTACCGGGGGTATGTCGGTCGATGCGGATGATGTAACTCCTCAGGGAATAAGAAACACGGGAGCCGAAGTAATCTTTTATGGAGCTCCGATCCTGCCCGGATCCCAGTTTATGTTGGCTTATAAAGGACATGTGCCAATATGTGGCGTGCCCGGGGGGGCATTGTTTAGTCGTAAAACTACCCTGGATCTATTATTGCCGCGTATATTTGCCGGCGATATAATAAATCGCCGGGATATTGTTGTTATGGGCCACGGGGGTCTGTGTGAAAATTGCCGTATTTGTCATTTTCCCCAGTGTCCCTTTGGCAAGGCTACTTAGTTCATAGAATAGAGGATAGGCAGATGTTAGTTGATGCTAGTTGGGAAGAAGTACAGACAGGGCTTCTCAAGCATAGCCGGCTTTTAGCCGGTGAATCCATCTCTATTCTGGAAGCGGCAGGACGGGTCAGCAGCGAGGACCTGATTGCGGACAGCGATCTTCCGGCCTGTAACCAGTCGGCGGTGGATGGATATGCGGTGGCTGATGAAAGCCCAACGGGAAAAGGCCAATACTATATTACCGGGCACCTGGATCTGGGAGAGATCTCCCCGCTTGCGCTGAAACCAGGCCAGGCTATGGGAGTTTTGACCGGAGGCAATCTGCCGTTGGGAGGCAGGGCGGTCGTACCCCATGAAAAGGTAGAGATCCAGAACCATTATCTGCGCTCCCGGGAAGTAATTAAGCCCGGCAACAATATAAAACCAGCCGGTGAAGATTATGTGAAAGGCAGTCAACTACTTAGCCGCGGGTCAGTATTGACACCCGGAGACATCGGGTTGCTGGCTGCTTACGGTAAGACCAGTGTTACCGTTTCCCGGAAACCTAGAGTTGCCGTTCTCTGCCTGAGCAAGCATGTTGTTCCCTGGCAGTCGCTACCGGAGCCAGGACAAATACGAGACAGCAACGGTCCCTTGCTATCAGCACTGGTGCTGCAGGATGGCGGTTTGCCGGTCTCGATAAAGAACGTAAGTAAAACGGAGACTTCAGTAAAAACAGTTGCAGCAGAATTACTGGAACAGGCAGACATACTTATTATGACCGGAGGAACCTATGCCGAAGGCGGCAATGAAGCCCGCCGGTTAATGGAGCAATTAGGAGCAGAAATAATATACTGGGATGTACCTGTTCAACCAGGAAGCCATACGGGAGCGTCGGTCCGGAATTCTCAGCTGCTTTTTGCATTATCGGGAAATCCGGCTGCCTGTGCGGTAGGATACCAGCTTTTTGTGGCACCGGTCCTGCGTGCCATGCAGGGATTAATCCCGTCCGGAAGGCGCCTGAAAGCCAGATGTGCAAACGGCTTTGCCAAAAAATCAAGTTCCAGACGCTTCATACGGGGTCATGCCGGTTGGGATGAAGAAGGCTGGAAGGTTACCGTACTGCCCGGCCAGAAACCCAGTATGATACGTTCGCTGGTCAATTGCAATGCCCTTATTGATATGCCGGCTGGAAGTCCTCCGATCGAAGTGGGACAGGATGTGTCGATCTTACTTTTAAACTCCTTATTTTAGGCTATTAAAGACCGAATAAGCATAAATCATGGGAATCATTTAGCATACAGGAGGTGAATGGAAAATGGCAGACTACAAGGAGATTATCAGTGCCTACCAGAATCTGCCCGGAGGCATTATTGAAGCATATCATGCTATTCAAAAAGAATATAGCTATATTCCGGAAGATGCAATAGCTGCAGCCGCTGCGGCCTTTGATATGCCGAAGGCTAAAGCCTACGGGGTGGCTACCTTCTATTCCTATCTGAAAGTAGGCAAGCGGGGCAAGAACGTGATACGCATTTGTGAAAGTGCCCCTTGCCATGTAGCCGGTGCTGCTCAAGTAGTGGCGGCTCTGGAAGAAGAACTGGGTATTAAAATGGGTGAAACAACCGCTGATGGCAGATTCACACTGGAGTTCACAGAATGTGTGGGACAGTGTCAGGCCACACCGGTAATTACTATCAACAGCAAACCTTATGGAGATGTAACCGCAGATAAGCTGCCCGGTATTTTAGCGGAATATAAATAAACAGTGAAAGGAGGGAACATGATGGCTGAGGAAATGCGCATAGTGCTGCGCAATATGGGTAAAATCGATCCTTTAAACATTGAGGATTATATAAATGCCGGGGGTTATAAGTCTCTAGCCCGGGCCTACGGCATGAGCCAGGCTGATGTTATTGAAGAAGTTAAAAATTCCGGCCTGCGGGGACGCGGCGGAGCAGGTTTTAACGCCGGTATGAAATGGAGCTTCAGTTACAACACTCCCGCAGATCAGAAGTATGTGGTTTGTAATGCGGATGAAGGCGAACCTGGTACTTATAAGGACCGTATCATAATGGAAAATGACCCTCATACCGTATTGGAAGGAATGGCTATATGCGGTTATGCTATAGGTGCCACTAAAGGCTATATTTACTGTCGGGGAGAATATCCTTATGTAGTTGACGTGCTGAATAAAGCCATAGCTCAGGCTAAATCCAAAGGAGTATGGGGCGATTTCGATATTGAGGTAAGAATGGGCGCCGGCGCCTATGTATGCGGCGAAGAGACCGCACTTTTGGAATCGATTGAAGGTCATCGGGGCGAGCCCCGGTTTAAGCCTCCCTTCCCCGGGGTAGCAGGTTTATGGGGAAAACCTACCGTAGTAAACAATGTCGAAACTTATGCCAATGTTCCGGTAATCCTGGAAAAGGGAGCCGACTGGTTTAAGGGGATAGGAGCCGCCAAATATCCCGGCACCAAAGTGTTTACTTTAACCGGTGATGTAGTGAACAAGACCGTTTTTGAACTTCCCACCGATGCTACCATTCGTGACGTAGTTTTCGGAATGGGAGGCGGAATTGCAGGCGGCAAGAAATTCAAGGCGGTTCAGATTGGTGGTACATCGGGTGGATTTATTCCTGAAGCACTGCTGGATACCCCCCTTGATTTTGATTCCATGAGTGCTGTGGGAGCTACTCTGGGTTCAGGAGCAGTATTTGTAATGGATGAGAGCACAGATTTGGTCGATGTCATTGAAAGAATCACCAAATTCTTTGAGCATGAGTCCTGCGGCAAATGTACTCCTTGCCGCGAAGGCACCAAGAGAATACACGAGCTTTTGCAGAAGATTAATAGTGGTAAGGGAACGGCTCAGGATATCGCCTTGACGGAAAGACTGGGTCAAGTTATGACCAAAGCTTGCCTGTGCGGTTTAGGGCAGGCCGCGCCTGGACCGGTATTGACTACCCTGAAAAATTTTGGATCGGACTACAACGCGAAATTAGGTTAGTATTTATGCAGGGTAAATCTTGGACATTTTAAAATGAAAGGATGTCAGCTTATGAATTTTCAATCACCTGCCGAAATAGCAGTTGCTGTATGTAATGCCGGCAAAACCAAAACTGAAATGGCACTCGGCAAGCTCTTCCTGCTGGGAATTTTGGCCGGGGTTTTTATCGGTTTTGGAGCCAATCTCGCGACTAAAATAGGATCCATGGATGCTGCTCCGGGTACGGCCGGCGGTCAGTTCCTGTTTGGCGCAGTCTTCTCCGTAGGTCTGATGCTGGTAGTCATTGCCGGGGCTGAACTATTCACCGGCAACAATATGGCTTGTATGGCCTCAACCCTGAATGGTCAGTCAACCTGGGGCGGTCTGCTTTATAATTGGACAGTTGTTTTTATTGCTAATTTTGTAGGATCGTTGTTATTGGTATACATCATTTATTACGGCAATTATTGGGGTGCACCTGATGCCGGTGGTACTATGGCCATGACGGCCATGGGCACTAAGGCTATGGCTATAGCCAAGGGTAAACTTACTCTGACCTGGGGCCAGGCGTTTTTCCGCGCTATCTGTTGTAACTGGCTGGTATGTTTGGCCGTTTGGATGGCATTCGGAGCCAAAGATATAGTGGGCAAGATATTTGCTATTTTCTTCCCGATCATGGCCTTCGTTGCCAGCGGCTTTGAGCATAGTGTTGCCAATATGTTCTTTATTCCCATGGGTATTACTGTAGCTAACGGTGCTCCCGAAGCGGCCGCTGCGGCCCTTAAGATGTCCCCGGATGCTATTGCGCAGGTCTTTAACTATGGAACTTTTATTAATGCCAACCTTATTCCGGTTACGCTCGGCAACATCGTAGGCGGCGGAATATTTGTCGGCGCACTCTACTGGTTTGTCTATATGAGAAAATCCCCCGCTGCCCTCAAACAAGAAAAGTCCGTGGGGGCATAAGTACAAACCGGCTGGAAATAGTTGTACAAAGATACTTGCTATCGCCTCGCCTGGCTGCCGCCGGCAGGGCAGGCGGGCTATCGACTTGGAAGCCGGGAGCTTTGCTCCCGGTTTTTTCTTTGGCCTGATTTAGCCGGGCTGCGCTAACCTTAATACCCCACCCCTGCAAATGGTTGAAGTCTTCTTGAGGCATTTCTAATTTAGCGTCTATTTTTCAAGTTAACGTTGACGTTAAGGTTACATATTTGTTATTATTTTTAGTGTATTTTTTTATATAGGAGGGCACTGTGGACAGGTTAAAAATAGATCAGGTGGCGTTAGAAAGTGGTTTGACCAAGCGGGCCATCAGATATTATGAGGAAATAGGTATATTGCCGCCCCCTCAGCGCAGCAAAGGGGGGATCAGGTATTACACTCGGGAGCATGTCGAATTACTTAAGAAAATAAAGTGTACCAAAGACGCATTGGGGATTTCGCTGGAAGAACTGCAGAAATTCGTATCGTTCAGTCAAACCATAGATGCTCAAAAAGCAGGCTGTGAACATGCAACCGAACGGATTAAACAAAAAGAAAAGCTCACTGCAATTATTACTGATCTGGATGAAGTGCTTGACATCATAGATCAAAAATTTTTGAAAATGCAGCAGGTCAAAAATGATTTGACCAACCTTAAAGAGCGTGCTCAAGCTTGGGTCGAGAAAATTGATCTTGGGGAAAACCGGAGCTGAGTAACAATGGAGGAAACCATGCGAAAATCACGTTATAAATGGATCGCCCTGTCAAATACCTCACTGGGTGTTTTCATGGCATCATTAAATGCCAACATTGTCTTAATTTCTCTGCCGGCGGTTTTTAGGGGGATTCATATTAATCCTATGGCACCAGGAAATTCGGCTTATTTACTGTGGCTGCTGATGGGCTACACGGTAAGTTACTGCAACTCTGCTGGTTTCTTTCGGCCGCATTTCGGATATGTTCGGGCGAGCCCGGTTATATAATTTAGGCTTTGCCATTTTTACAGCCGGCTCGATTTTACTGGCTCTGACCCCGGGGCAAGGAGAGGCCGGGGCAATTGAATTGGTTGTTTTTCGTATATTGCAGGGCGTTGGGGCCGGATTTTTATTTTCCAACAGTACTGCTATTCTCACTGATGCTTTTCCGCCTTCGCAGAGGGGTATGGCGATGGGGCTTAACCAGATCCTTGGGGTTGGAGGTACTTTGGTAGGCTTGATCGTAGGCGGTCTATTGGCTGATCTGCACTGGCGCATGGTTTTTCTATTAAGTGTGCCCATTGGTTTAGCCGGAACAGTATGGGCTTACCTTAAGTTACGGGATACCGGTATGATAATGGAACAACAGAAAATGGACTGGCTGGGCAACAGTACCTTTGCGATTGGTTTAACTGTTCTTTTGTTAGCTCTTACTTATGGGATCATGCCCTATGGTCAAGCCAAAATGGGGTGGGGGAACCCGCTGGTAATCGCTGGGATAATCAGCGGAATAGCGCTGTTGATTGCCTTCGTCTTTATTGAAATGCATGTGGAAATGCCTATGTTCCATTTGGACCTGTTTAAAATCAGAGCCTTTGCGGCTGGAAATCTTAGCTTATTTTTGTCATCTATTGCCCGCGGCGGATTGCAATTCATGCTGATTATCTGGCTGCAGGGAATATGGTTGCCGTTGCATGGTTATAATTTTGAACAAACCCCTTTATGGGCAGGAATTTATATGCTTCCTATGATGCTGGGCTTTTTTATAACGGGCCCAACCTGCGGATATTTGTCTGATCGTTATGGCGCACGCGGTTTTGCAACTGTGGGCATGCTGCTGTCAGCTTTATCTTTTATATTGCTGACGTTTTTGCCTGCCGATTTTAATTATCTTCCGTTTGTGGTGATCTTGCTGCTGGCCGGTGTGGGTATGGGTATGTTTGCCGCACCTAATACAACGGCCATCATGAATTCCGTTCCGCCGGAACACCGCGGAGCTTCCTCCGGCATGCGCGCTACTCTGCAAAATACCGGTATGGCGTTAAGTATGACCTTATATTTCAGTATATTGATCATCGGTTTGGCCCAGCATCTGCCAACAGCTATGTATCAAGGCCTGGTTAATGCCGGAGTGCCGGCGGCGGCAGCCGGGCAAGTGGCTAACTTGCCGCCCACCGCCGCTTTGTTTGCGGCCTTTCTGGGTTATAATCCCATGGCCCATCTTTTGCCTGCTGCCATTATTCATCAGTTGCCACTGGCCAGCCAGCATTTGATTCTGGGTAAGGCTTTCTTCCCTCGATTGATCGCTCCGGCCGTGATGTCCAGTTTACGCATCGCATTCTATATTTCCACCGTATTATCACTTATTGCGGCAGCCGCCTCATTTATGCGGGGTAAGAGGACTTTAGCCGCCCCTCAATAAAATAGCCAATTTAAAAGGCCACGTTTTCGATTTATGAAAACGTGGCCTTATGCAATCTATTGTTTATTTAGAATGACTATTTTTAAAAAAATTTAGTTACTTAATTATTACCGATATTTATTTTTTATTTTGCGCTGATTTCTGATTGGCCTGTTTGGCTTGCTGCAGATCATTTTCCCAGGTGCTTGAAGTAAGGTTGCCTGAGCCTGAGTTTTGTGACTGCTGGTTTAAAGTACGGGCTTCCTGCAGGGCAGCATCGTTGGCAGCGGTGGTATTGGTGGTATTAGACATAGTGGCAACACTATTCTGTTGCGATTTTTGATTTGCCGTGCGAGCATCTTGTAAATCTTTGCTATTTTTCATAAACTATACCTCCTTCAAAATATATAGTTAAGATTTTGGCTTAACTATAATTAGTTTGCGTTTAAAGCAGTTATAAATACATGGAAATAATAAACGGGCTTTTGAATTACTGAATGATCCTATGGCGTTTTCGCTAAGCCCAAAAGCCCAAAAGCTGATGGGATTGCCTGTCCAAGAATTGCTGGAGATAATAACCA
>DHSK01000016.1:19869-20549 GCA_002408445.1 Syntrophomonas sp. UBA5288 | reverse complement strand
AATCTGAAGATAACCATGATGGATGCCGCTATACTGCCCAGAACGCTGAATGATGCCGCTATCTGTGTTATTAATAGCAACTATGCTTTGGAAGCCAAGCTCAATCCGATAAAAGATTCACTCTTTATGGAACCCAAAGATTCCCCGTTTGCCAATGTGCTAGTAATTAACCCCAAAGACGAAAATAATGAAGCAATTGTCAAACTGAACAAAGCCTTACAATCTCCTGAAGTTAAGGAATTCCTGGAGGGTACTTATCAAGGCAGTTGTGTTCCTGCCTTCTAAACTTAAACAGCAAGAGCCGGCAACCATACCGGCTCTTTTTTTATGTCCCAATTTGATACAGTTCCTGGACAATAGGAAAAACCCTGGCCTGGCATTTTAGCCAGGCCAGGGTTTGCTTATTTTAGCAAGCTGATTCTAGAGGAAGAATAGAATGATGAAAAAGAAGACCATGACTATCAGACCTAAAGGAACACCCCATGCCGCCCATTCTTTACTGCTTATTTTTAATTTAGAGGCGGAAACAATATTCGGAATATTGCCTGGTATCAGCATTCCTCCGCTGATCAACAGGCCCATGATAATGGCAGTTACCTGAGTATCTGTCATTTGTTTGCTGATTTCAGCGGCAGTCAAGGTCGCATTATCAAGTACGGCTGAAATCATATTTACCCAGT
>DHSK01000016.1:14505-19465 GCA_002408445.1 Syntrophomonas sp. UBA5288 | reverse complement strand
GATTTATCCAACTTCGAGATAGCGATTGTTGCCAGCGGCTCACCAATGGGAGTAAGCGCTGCACCTAATCCTATCGAAAAACAGGCAATAATACAGACAACCACTTTTTGTTTGCGTTCCAAGGGCAACAGATAAATAATTTCCACCAGAACAATTGATGCTATGATCGCAGTAATAACACTTGATATCAATCCCAGCAGGGCAACGGTAAGAAATACGAAAACCGTAATGGGGATTTTGGTCAAAACCTTGTTGATAAAGGTTTGAAACTGGTTATGCAGAAGGAAAAATAACGCACCGGCAATGAACACTGCCGATGCAATCATAATCGGCTCCTTAAGTGCCTTTAGAGCCAATTCCATGCTCATTATACCAGAGATTATACTTGCCGCCACACCCATAACAAAGAGAAATGGCTCCAAATTTTCTTCTACCGTCTTGTTGACAAAAGGAACCACCAGAACCAAAAGAAGTACTACGATCAAACCTGTAATAACCATTGCGTCTCTCTCCTCATATAATTTATTGTAAATGGGCTCCCAAACATAAATAATATACCGTGGTTAATTAATAAACTTACTATTAACTGAGAAATAACAAGTTCATGCAGCGTTCATAACATACTCATATCAGTTAATTGTTTTGCTTAGAACCTCCTCACATATCTTGTCGGATAACCTGGTCTTCGATTTCCGATTTGTTTACACAGCACACCGGGCATCCTCCAACAATCAACCCGAAATCAGCCTGTTGTGGCAAAAAATTTTTATGGCGATATTAAATTATAGTTATCCCCCCCCTTCCAGCGGCGAGACGGGGCCAGATTGATTTACCGTCAACTTATGGAAGAAAATTAATATTCTCTCCTAAAGTTAACATTAAATCATGCTTAACCCCGTCTTACACACCAAATATTTAAGGACTGTACGGTCTGTGAGAACATTTTATTGCAGCGCCTTGAATAAATTGATCATTTCAATAGCTGTAACGGCAGCATCAACACCTTTGTTGCCGGCCTTGGTTCCTGCTCTTTCAATCGCCTGTTCAATAGTGTCGGCGGTTATTACTCCAAACACTACCGGAACACCAGTATTCAGACCTACCTGTGCCACTCCTTTGGCAACCTCGGAAGCCACATAATCAAAGTGCGGAGTTGCTCCCCGTATAACGGCCCCCAGACAGATTACCGCATCATAGCCCTTACCGGTCATTTTCTGAGCGGTCAGAGGTAATTCAAAAGCGCCTGGTACCCAGGTAATATCAACATTATCCGGATCTACTTCGTGGCGCGTTAATGCATCAAGGCACCCGGTAAGCAGTTTGTTAGTGATAAATTCATTGAATCGCGATATTACTATGGCTATTTTTTGGTCTTTACCTATCAGCATTCCTTCATATGTTTTTCCCAATTGAAGCGTCCTCCTTTAAAATATAAATTAAATGGATGCCAGCAAATGCCCCATTTTTTCTTTTTTAGTCTGAAGATACCTGCGGTTTTCCATTTTACTCTCCATTTCAATTGGTACCCGTTCAACTATTTCCAATCCATATCCCTCCAGGCCTTTAACCTTTTTGGGATTATTGGTCATCAAGCGCATTTTCTTTACGCCCAGGTCAACCAGAATCTGAGCTCCTAATCCATAATCCCTTAAATCAGGAGGAAAACCCAGCTCAATATTGGCTTCAACTGTATCACGGCCTTTATCCTGCAATTTATAAGCCTTGATTTTATTTAGCAGACCAATTCCTCTGCCTTCCTGGCGCATATAGAGCAGTATCCCTTTACCCGCTTGTTCAATCATGGTCAGCGCAGTGGCCAATTGTTCGCCACAGTCACAACGGGAGGAACCAAAAACATCACCGGTCAGACATTCGGAATGGACCCGGACCAATATCGGTTCATTTTCTTTCCATTGGCCTTTGACCAGAGCAATGTGCCCTTTGCCGTCCAGTAATGATTCATAAGCCACAGCGGTAAAGTCACCATACATGGTGGGGAGTTTGGCATCATCAACCCGCCGCACCAGCAATTCATTGCGGCGGCGATATTCGATCAGGTCAGCAATAGTAACAATCTTTATATCGTGCTTTTCACTGAACTCCAATAACTGAGGAAGTCTGGCCATAGTACCGTCATCATTCATGATTTCGCATATTACCGCTGCCGGATAGAAACCGGCCAGACGGGCGAGATCGATTGAACCTTCGGTATGTCCCGTTCTTCTAAGCACACCGCCTTCTTTATAACGTAAGGGGAAAATATGACCCGGTTTCCTGAAGTCGGCCGCGGCGCTGGTACCGGATATGAGTGCTTCAACCGTGGCAGCACGCTCAAAAGCAGAAATACCGGTGGTACATGAACAGTGGTCCACTGAAACTGTGAAGGCGGTTTCATGATTATCGGTGTTCTCCAATACCATCGGCTGGATGTCCAGCTCATCCAGCCTGGCGCCGGTCATAGGTACACAAATTAGGCCTTTGGCATTACTGGCCATAAAGTTAATTATTTCGGGAGTAGCCTTTTCGGCTGCAACTATAACGTCTCCCTCGTTTTCGCGGTCTTCGTCATCGACCACAATAACCATTTTTCCTGCTTTAATATCTGCAATAGCTTCTTCGATGGAATTTAACATCTGATATACTACCTCCCTTTTATAAAAATCCATTCTCTGCCAGTAAATTCATGTTTATTTTTATTTCAGCAGCAGCTTCCTCTACTTTAATCAATCTTTCCAAATATCTGGCTATAATATCCGTTTCCAGATTGACCATATCTCCCGGCCGCTTTTGACTAAGGGTAGTTATCATAGCGGTGTGGGGGATCAATGATACGGTGAAACTATCCTTAAATACCTTTACTACCGTTAGACTGATGCCATCTATAGTGATTGAACCCTTGGCAGCTATATATTTTAGAAGGTCAGGCGGAGATTGTATTCTAAAAATTATAGCAATATCCAATTCCTGCCTTTCCAGGATGGTACCCATGCCATCCACATGTCCCTGCACCATATGTCCACCCAGTCTGTCACCGGCCCGCAGCGCTCTCTCAAGATTTACCCGGTTACCGTTGTTAAGACTGTGCAAAGTAGTATGTTCGAAGGTTTCAGGCATAACATCAGCCGAAAAATGGCTCCTGGAAAAGCCCACCACCGTCAGACAGACTCCATTTACCGCGATACTGTCGCCTAATTTTACATCATCAACCACCCGGGAACAGTTGATACTTATACGGCAGGATTGGCTGCCTCTGGCTATACGACTTACGCTTCCCGTTTCTTCTATAATTCCGGTAAAGATAATTATCACCACCTTTTATTTGTTAATATAACCGGTAATTAAGATGTCCTCTTCAAAATTCTGCACTTCAAGCTTTGAAACCATAGCGGCTGCAGACATCTGTTCCACACCATCTCCTCCTACCGGTGACGGTGCCTTACGTCCTCCGGCCAGTTTAGGAGCAATAAACCAGTGCACTTTATCTGCCAGTTTATGTTCAATCAAATAGCCATTAATCTCTGCACCACCTTCAACCATAACACTGCAGATATTCATCCTGCCTAAGCTTTCAAGTACCGCCTCCAGCGCAATTGCCTCCGGTGTGCCTTCCACTTTTATAACCTTAATACCGCTCTCCTCCAGCAAATGTACTTTATGATGGGGAGCAGCTTCAGCACAAAATACTAGGGTAGGCTGACTGGCCGCCGATTGAACAATATAACTTTCGGGCGGTAAATCAAGTCTGCCATCTATTATTACCCTTATTGGATTTCTGCAGTCTTTCCTTTCCAAACGGGTATTCAATCTGGGATTATCCTGTAACACGGTCCCGATACCAACCATCACCGCATCGTAAATATTCCTCAATTCATGAACAAAAGTCCTCGACTTTTCATTGGAAATCCATTTCGAATCCCCGGTTCCGGTAGCTATTTTTCCATCCAGAGTCATAGCCATTTTCAATGTCACGAAAGGCCGGCCGGTGGTAATATATTTGAAAAAGAATTCATTTATCCGGGCCGCCTCTTCTTCGCATACTCCTACCGTTGTCTCGATACCGGCCTTTTCCAGAATCGCCATACCGCGTCCCCCTACCAGAGGATTAGGATCCAGAACAGCCGCTACCACCCGTTTAAGTCCTGCTTCCACCAGTGCATGGGCACAGGGGGGAGTTTTCCCATAATGGCTGCAGGGCTCCAGAGTTACATACATGGTGGCCCCCCGTGCCTCTTGCCCGGCATCTGTGAGGGCATTTATTTCCGCATGCGGAGTACCTGCCTGATGGTGATAGCCTTTCCCTATTATCTTTCCATCCTTGACAATTACAGCTCCCACTATTGGATTAGGGCTGGTCCTGCCCCGGGCCAGCAAGGCTAATTCTATAGCTCGCCGCATATAATTTTCATCATTCTTATACATAACAATGGCTCCTTAAAAAAATAAAACCCCGTTTCTCACGGGGTTTATTACATGACCATGAATAGTCGCAAATACTAAAATTATACGCACGCCATCATGGCCTTCCTTCTCCCATCCAGTCTTTTACTGTCGGCTCCGGAATCTCACCGGATCATGCCTGATTGGCTCGCGGGCTATACCGCCGGAAGGGAATTGCACCCATCCCCGAAGAAAAGCTAAAATATATTATTTTATTACAATAGTATCACTACCGCCTACCGCGGTCAACCCAGACTTCTTCCCATATATTTCAACTGCTGCCAGCTGCCGGTATATCCCGGCCTTATCGCACTGGTGTCCGGTTTCCTGGTGATCCCCCCTGCCCTGCCTTTACGCTAATATCCCCGGTTTTCAGCAGAGCCGAATGATCCTGAAATTCTTGAGGCAGTGCTGGAAACGGAGCAGCGCTATGTCGTTAACATGTTTTTGAGGTGAAGCCTTTGCCTCAGGATGACATGCGCAAAGTTACTGCTTAATCATAGGAAAAAGTTAATTATGCAAA
>DHSK01000016.1:0-14375 GCA_002408445.1 Syntrophomonas sp. UBA5288 | reverse complement strand
TAATTATGCAAAACTCTCAATGTTTATATAAACTAGCGTGATACAAAAAGTGTATATATGAACAATGATACAATATAAGCATATAGGGGTGTGCGAAAAGATAAAAAAGTATAGTGATGAATTTCGGCATGATGCTCTGCCGCTGGCACCAGAAATTGGAGTACGCCAAACGAGCTACCACTAAAGCCGGGGAAGGAGGAAAACCAATGGATAAATCCGTTGGCATTTTGGTAATAGAGGATGATTACTCCCTGAATCGCGCCATCAGCTTCAAGCTGCAAAAAGAAGGCTTCGAGGTTTTTTCCGCCGCCAGCCTGCAGGAAGGGAGAAAGCTCTTGACTCAGCATGAAATCCACCTGCTTATTCTGGATGTAAGTTTACCCGATGGCAACGGTTTTGCCTTCTGCCGGGAAATTAGGAAAAACAATTCTGTACTCATCATATTTCTGACCGCCTGCGACCAGGAAACAGATATCGTACTGGGGTATGATCTGGGAGCAGACGATTACCTTACCAAACCCTTCAGTTTGATGGTGCTGATTTCCAAGATACGAGCACTGCTGCGCCGCAGCCAGCTCAGTCCCGAAAATGTCGGAATCAGATCGGGCGACATCACTTTTTACCCGGCCACTATGCAGCTGTGCAAATATCAGCAGGCGATCAACTTGAGCAAAACGGAATTAAAATTGCTATCTTATTTCCTGAACAATCCCCGGCAGATAATAACCCGGGAGCAGTTTCTGCAGCATCTCTGGGACAGCCAGGGCGACGATCTGGATGAAAACACCTTGGCCGTAAACATCCGCCGACTGCGGGAAAAAATCGAGGACGATCCCTCCCGGCCCCGCTATATCAAAACGGTTCGCGGCATCGGATATATATGGGGAGAAAGGTGTGTGAGCGATTAAATGGATTGGAGAAAAGACCCTTTATTCAAACGCTACCTGCTGGCACTTATTATCGCCGCCGCTGCTATTGCCGCCCTCCTGCTCGGCAGCGATATCCTGTATATCCGGCGGCTGGCCAGCCCCGGATCTGGTTTCTATCACTGGCTGCCGCTCAGAGACGCCGGATTAATGCTGCTTATCACCGCAGTGAATCTGGTGCTGTTTACCCGCATGATAAATCATATCGCCGCCGCCCTGGAAAGGACCTCCTCAGCGGCGGACAGAATCATGGCCGGGGATTTTTCTTCCCTTTCCGGCCATAGCGGGAATCGTGAAGGGATTATATCCCGGCTGGAATCCCAGTTTGGACAAATGTCCCGCCGCTTACAGCTCAGCCTGGAAAGCATGCATCGGGAAAAAGAAAAGGTCAAAGCCCTGACCTCTGATATCTCTCACCAGATAAAGACTCCCCTGGCTTCATTGCAGGTACTGAACAGCCTTTTGCTGGAAGAGGAGCTGTCGCCACAGGAACGGCAAGAGTTTTTGCACCACAGTCAAAAAGAGATTGAAAAACTGGAATGGCTGTCCACTTCCCTGCTGAAGATGTCTCACCTGGAGAGCGGCATGATCCAATTAAAAAAGGAAAAGGGCGACCTCCGCCAGACCATAGTAGCGGCGGTCAACGGCATCTATCCCCAGGCCCTGGAAAAAGACATAGAAATCGATATGAGCGGACTGATGAGCCTGCGCATCTGCCACGACATCAGGTGGACCCGGGAAGCTCTGTTTAATGTTATGGAAAATGCGGTAAAATACACCCCGACCCAGGGGCACATCAAAATTGGGATGGAAAAATTGGAGCAGTATGTAAAAGTAGATATAGAGGATAGCGGCATCGGCATCCCGCCCCAGGAAATGGAACATATCTTCGAGCGCTTTTACCGGGGCCGGTCGCAGGCAATCCAAAACGCGCCGGGGCTGGGCATCGGCCTTTATTTGAGCCGAAATATACTGGAAGAGCAAGGCGGAGGAATCATAGCTGTTCCCACCGAAAAACCGGGCAGCAAGTTCAGCCTTTTGCTGAGCTTACAAAATTGTAAGGAATGATGCGGGCAATCGTAAGCTTCTCGATTTATCCTGGAAGTGGGAGATGATAATGATGAAGCTATTGGAAACCAAATCTCTGCGTAAATTCTACGGCAGCGGGGCCAATATAGTGAAAGCCCTGGACGGAGTGGATTTAAGCGTAGAGGAAGGAGAATTCGCCGCTATAACGGGCAGTTCAGGATCAGGCAAAACCACCCTTTTGCACCTGCTGGGAGGACTGGATCGTCCCACCGCCGGCAAGGTGCTGATCGAGAACCAGGATGTCTATGCCATGAAGGATAACGAGCTCGCGGTTTTTCGCCGCCGAAAAGTGGGATTTGTATTTCAGGCCTACAACCTGCTGCCGGTTTTGACCGTATGGGAAAATATAACTCTGCCCATTGAAATCGATCTGAAAAAGGTAGATCGGTCCTGGGTGGAGGAATTGCTGGAAGTGCTGCATCTTCAGGACAAAGCCCGGGCTTTTCCCCACCAGCTTTCCGGCGGCCAGCAGCAGCGGGTGGCTATTGCCCGGGCCCTGGTTACCCGCCCTTCCATCGTACTGGCAGATGAACCCACCGGCAACCTGGATTCCCACAGCAGCCTGGAAGTACTGCACCTGTTGAAACAATCAGCCCGCCAATACCATCAGACCCTGCTGTTAATAACTCATAATGAAACTCTGGCCCGGATGGCGGAACGGATCATCCGCATCGAAGACGGACGGCTGCTGGATAGGGAGGGAGAACGATGCTGAACTACGTCCGGATGGCCTGGAGATATATCACCCGTTATCCCAAAGGTTCTCTGGTCCTGTGGGCCAGCATCACCCTCAGTGTTTTTCTTATCGTCGTCATCGGCTCTTTGGGAGAAAGCAGCCGCAACGCCGATCTCAAGAATGTCAAAGCCTATGAAGGGCAGCAGCATGTCGTTTATACCGAACTCAATACATCCCAAACTGAAAGTAGCAGGCAATACGATTCCATAAAAGAATCCGCCCGCCTGTTCTATTATGACGACTGGAAGAGCTCCAACCAGTTTTTAGTTAACCTGCTGGCCGCAGATAGAAATATTCTGTATATGGAAGATACCGCCCTGATAAAAGGCCGTTTTCCTAACCGGGTCAATGAAATCGCGGTGGAGAGCTGGGTCCTGGAAAGGCTGCGGCTGCCGCAGCAATTGGGACAATCCCTGGAAATATTTATGCCCAACCGTGGCGAAACCCAACATTTCAAACTGGTTGGTATTATCAAAGACCGCCTGGCGGAAAAGTCCAGCGGTCAGATGGAAGCCTACATCGCCTTTGACCAGTCCTATCTGCCCGGACGAGAGAATCATATAAGTTTGTTGGTGGAATTCAAACCGGGAGTTAATATAACGGAGGAAATCAAGCGGTTGGCAGGCACTCTGGACTGCCCCACAAAGAACGTCATGAGCAACCGTTCCCTGCTGGAAGCGATGGGGCAGCTGGATAAAGTGGATTGGGACCTGGTCAAGATCGCTCTCCTGTTGGCACTGGTAGGCGGTATGGTCATCTACAGCGTATATAGCATCTCCATCTTACGCCGGGTCCGGGAATACGGCGTCATGCGGGCGGTGGGAGCCACCGCCGGGCAGCTCGTCCATATACTGATGGCCGAGATTCTTATCCTGTGCGCCGCCGGGATCTTATGCGGGATCATAGGCGGCATTGCGTTCGTACATCTGTTTGCGGGAATGACCACCGATCTGTTCACAACCACGGAAGTCATCGGGCAGAGCAAGCTGGATGTCATTGTAATTTCGGCTGCGGCCATAAAATTGGCCATTGCGGTCGCTCTGGCTTCTATTCTGGCCGCCGGCATCAGGACAGCGGTCATGACCTCGCGCGTGACCCCGGTAGAGGCCATCAACCGCCATAGCATGGATGCCGGTCTGTCCGGACGGGAAACCGTGCTGGAGAGACTGCCGGGAGTTCCCTGGAAGATCGCTCTGAAAAATTTGCGCCGGAACAAAAAGGCGCTCTGGTTTACGGTCCTTACCATGTCGGTGGGCTGCTCCGTATTGCTGATACAATCCTACAAACTGGAATTATTTGATCGCGCCCGCGACTATCTGGATGGGGTTTATCCCAGCAAAAACTATGAATTCAGACTCAATGTCAACAACAGTGTGCCTATGCAAAAAGGCTACACCCGGGAACAAATCGATGCCATCCGAACCTGGCCGCAGGTGCGGGACGTTTCCGCCCAGCAGATTCTTTATGCGCGGGCCCAGATCAGCCCTTCCCTGCTCAACGGAGCCAATGGACGTAATTATCTTAAAAGCCGGGAAAAATGGCTGACGCAGATGGACCATCGCAATACCGATATCATAGATCATCCCGAGGAAAAAATGCGCTTCGCTTTTCCCGGAGACGATGGCCAACTTCTGATCCGAACGACTATGGAAGGCTTAACCGATGAAGAATTGGCGCCTTTGAATGATCTGCTGTCCGCCGGCAGTTTCGATATCCGGCAGATGCGGCAGCAGCCCCTGGCAGTGCTATACATTCCCGAAGTATACGCCGACGGGACCTCTTATGCCCGGGCGAACCCAAAGAAGGACGACCGCTTAAAACCGATCCTGAAAATTAAGCCGGGAGACCGGGTCACCATAAGCTATCCCCGAGCCGGTTACGAAAAATCTCTGGATAACTGGAACCTGATCTATCAGTACGGAAAATATAAAGATATGTACCGGGAGCAGGAATTTACCGTAGCCGGTATTATCAAAAACCGCTATCTGCCGGAAAAAGACACTTTTCATTTAGGATCGAACCAGGACCCTTATCTGCTCATATCGAATCAAATGTTTACGGAATTATTCGGCGTGCCCGACTACCGCATCGTCAGTATAGACATGCGGGATGATGCAGGTTCGGTTGCTTACCGGCTCTTGCAGGAGAAAGTCCTCGGCCTGGCAGAACTGATCCCGGGTACGGGGATGAGCGACCGGGTGGCGGACCAGGACTACCAGCGCCAGGCCCGAGTGCAATATCTGCTGTTGTATATATCCATTGCCGCCGTACTGATGATTATCAGCGCTTTAAGCATCTACAACAACATCAGCTATAACCTGATATCCCGCCTGCACGAACACGGCATCCTGAAAGCCATCGGACTGAGCCGGAAACAGTTCCGTAATATGCTCTGGTTTGAGGGATTGACCTACGGCGGCCTATCCGCGGTGTTCTCCTGTGGGCTTGCCCTGGTGATGCAGGCCGGTATATTTATCTATTATGTTCACCTGGCCGCCTTTCCTCTGGAATACAAACAGTTTTTTATCGAATGGAAGTTGTTCCTGGCGGTCATACTAATCAATCTGCTGATCGGCTGGCTAGCTACTATCGGCGCTGCCCGGCAGGTCAACAAAGTCACGATCACCGAGGCCATCCGGGCGGTGGAATAGAGAATCCGGCGCCAAATCCCGCTTCTATCCCTTCCATGCACATGTCCGGATAATTATAATTAAAATAAGCGAAGGAGATTAGGTTCCATGAAAAAACTGCTATTATATGGTGCTTTACCGGCAATTGCCCTAGCGGCCTTTTTATTAATACTGGCTAAGCTTGATGTCGGTCCTGTCAACAGCCTTATTCCCAACCGGGAAGTCAAGCTTACTATTTTGGCCACAGCTGATTTGCACGGGAGTATTCCGGACGATTTAGCCCATTATATCCAGGAGACCCGGTCCCGGGAAGATAATTTTATGCTGGTGGATGCAGGGGATTTCTTCGATGACCAGAATGATGCGGCCACGGCCATGCAGCAGTGGTTTAAAATCTGCCGCAACGCCGACAACGCCGGCCAGCCCCGTCGAATGCCTCCGATTGTCCGCCATATGAGCGAGCTGGATTATGATGCCGTAGTCCTCGGCAATCATGAATTCCTGTCCAATGATAAGTTGGGGTTGAATGAGTTGATTCTGGACTTTACCGATTGTTATATACCGGTTTTATCCGCCAACCTTTACGAGACTTCGGCGGTGAATCCCTATTCAGGAGAATATTATCGCAATTATGTAACTCCCTATATAATGAAAGACTTTTCTACCCCCCAGGGGGTCTTAAAAGTAGGCATTCTCGGCCTTACTCTTCCGGAAGTAGGTGAAGGTGGGGAGAATGTGGAGGATTTACCTGCGTATAAGGGAATTTTGAAACTGGAGGATATGGTAAAAGAGGCTGATAAATGGGCCGAGTGTATGAAAATGAACGGAGCCGACATCGTCGTGGCCGTCGTTCATTCCGGTGAAGAGCCGCTTAAACCTAAACACCCCGGCAACAGAGTCAAGGAACTGGCCCGCAGCGTTAACGGCATCGACGCTATTGTGGCGTCCCATACCCATCTTAATATACCTTCGCACCAATATAAAAATCCCGCCGGCCAAAGCGTGATTGTAACGCAACCGGGCAAATGGGGCGAATACTGTTCCCGAATCGATTTCGTACTCGCAAAGGAAAAGGGAAAGTGGCTGGTAAAAAATAAATCCAGTCTCACCAAGGAAATTTAAAAAGTAACCCGGCTCCTTTATACTTTTCCGGGATGAACCAAAGAAAAAGGAAGCCGCCGCCGCAATGGCTCCGCCTCTAAAAATGAGACAGGCTGCTCCTATTTCACTTAGAGGCAGCCTGCTGGTTGCAATTAATTTAATTCTGAATTATTCACCAGTATCGTTTTGATACACTAGTCCATTCTGACACATTGCTCTTGAATTCAAGCAAATCAAAGGCTTAAAAAAGAGTGATCCATCTTGATACAGCAGTAGAGTAAAACCGATATTAACATAAATTTATAGTACCTTAATAACATTTCCGTATCCTCGGGTTTCTTGTAAATCCGAGGATTATTTTATTAGGGTGGTACGTTCCTTGCAATTTAACTAAAGCAGAATGCGCATTCTAAGATCTCAAGGAGGTGGATTAATGAGAGCCCTTGACGGAGTAAAGGTGATAGATCTAACCCAGGCTTATAGCGGACCATTTTGCACCATGCATATGGCTGACCATGGAGCAGAAGTCATAAAAATCGAGAGACCTGGGCTTGGAGATCAATCCCGTACCTGGGGACCGATTAAAGATGGTTACAGTGCTTATTATGCTTTCCTGAACCGTAACAAGAAAAGTCTGAGTCTGGATTTGCGTTCGGAGGAAGGCAAGGAGATTTTTTTCCGGTTGATTAAGGATGCTGATGTGGTGTGTGAAAACTTTCGGGTAGGCGCCATGGAGAAATTGGGCTTGGGATATGAAAAGATCAAAAAAATCAATCCTCGTATTATCTATGCTTCGATTTCTGGTTTTGGATTAAATGGACCTCTGGCCAAACTGCCTGCGTATGACATTGTGGCACAAGCCGTGAGCGGCCTGATGTCGATTACCGGATTTGCTGGCAATCCTCCCACCAAAGTAGGGCCTTCAGTTGGTGACAACTATTCCGGCGCCTATTTGGCCCTGGGGATTTGCATGGCATTGTATAAGCGTGAGAAGACCGGCCAAGGCCAAAGGCTGGATGTAGCGATGGTCGATACCTTGTTCTCGATACTGGAAAACGCAGTAGTCGAGTACACTGTGGCCGGCAACGTTCCGGGCCGGAACGGTAATGCTGATCCCGGCATAGCACCGTTTGATGCTTTTATGGCCAAGGACGGCATGTTTGTAATGGGTGTCGGTACTAACGCCATGTGGAAAAAACTCTGCGATTTGATGGGACGCCCGGATCTTTTTGAAGACCCTCGTTATTTAACCAATGACGATCGTTGTAAAAATTACCTGCCTGATCTTAAGAATAATGTGGAAGCCTACACGCTTACCAAAACCAAGCAGGAATTACAGGAAATTATGAACGAAGCAGGTATTCCTTTCGGTTTGATCGCCACGGTGGCAGAGGCGGCAGAACATCCACAACTTCAGACTAGAGAGATGCTGGTTGAGGTAGATGATCCGGCCCTGGGCACTATTAAAATACCAGGAATCCCTATAAAAATGCATGATACTCCGGGGGTTGTTAGTCAAGCGGCACCGTTGTTGGGTCAGAATACCGATGAAGTGCTCAACGAATTAGGTTTCTCAAGCGAAGAAATTAAGACTTTTCATGACCGGCAAGTAGTTTAAATCTTAAATATTGGAGAGGGGAATTTATACATGGAAGATGGCAAAAACACTAAACAATCTTTTACTTTGCCGTTTATAATACTGCTGGCCATAGGCGGATCTATTTTCGCCATGCATTACGGCGCATCCTGTATGCTCTGGCCCACTACCTGGGGGCGCAACTCCGGAACTGCTGTCTGGCCGGCCTTTTTTGGTTTTTTCTGTACCGGTTTGTTGCTGCCCTTCTTGGGCTATTTTGCCGTCAACCGGGGCGGAGGCCCGTTGTTTACGCTGGCCAGTAAAGTAGGCCCTAATTTTGCCCAGATCTTCGGCGGATTCACTGTTCTCATTATGGGGCCTTTCTTTGTTATTCCCCGTATGAGTGCAGCGGCCTGGGACGCACTCAGTAAGATATTTGCCCTTGAAAGTTCACCTTGGATTGTACTTTTCCTTTTTACCGTAGCTTATTACGCTATTACCTACTGGTTTATCTATAAACAGACCGCGATCGTCGACAAGTTGAGCCGTATCTTGGTTCCGTTATTACTGTTAATGGAAGTCATCATCATAACGAAGTGCCTGATATTCCCGATCGGCGACCCGGTTGCCCCCAATTATGCCCAAAATCCTTTTGCCTATGGATTTATTAACGGCTATCAGACCATGGACCTGCCCGCCGCCTTGATGTTTGCCGGTATTATTCTGACCGATATTGGCAACCGCGTTAAGGGAAACAAAAACGCAGTGCTGGGGAACCTGGTCAAAGCCGGTATTATCGGTTTCATAATGCTGGCAGTGATTGAAGTCGGAGAGTTCTTGCTGGGTGCTTCCACCGGCAGCGTTTATGGCGATCTCGATTATGCCAAATTGTTCGCCACCGTAGTATTGAAACAATTCGGATTGGTCGGTGCGATGTGTTTTAACGTAGCTTTGGTATTTGCCGCCATGACTACGGCCATAGGGCTGACAGCAGGTACGGCGGAGTACTTTGTGGACGCCGCCAAAGGCAGATGGAGTTATCAAAAGATAGCTATTGTTGTTCTGGTAGTAAGTACCATAATCAGTGTTTGCGGCCTGGACCAGATTGTAAAATGGACCGCACCGATTCTCAACATGATTTATCCCCCCTGTATTGCCTTGGTATTATTTATAGTTTTCTTCCCGCCCAGATTTAGCGGTGCCATGAAAGGTGCCTGTTATGCTTCCCTGGGTTGGGGGGTTGTCGAAGCTTTAAATGGTTACATGGGCCTGTTTGGAGTAGAAAATGCTTTCCAGGGACTCTACAACATTGTTCCCGGAGCCAACGCTGGCTTTGGCTTTATATTGTTCTTTGTGGTAGGAGCGATAATCGGACATTTTGCTTTGAAGAGCGAAGATGCGAACCAATCATTGAGTGCATAATTTGGAGGCAGGAAGCCCTGCCAATAAAATAAAAAGGAGGGATTTTATAATGAAAAAAGTCATGATTAGATTGAGAATGAGCGAGCATGATGCCCATTACGGCGGAGGACTGGTAAATGGCGCCCGTATGCTGGATTTATTTGGCGATGTAGCAACCGAATTACTCATTCTCAGGGATGCCGATGAGGGCCTTTTCCGCACCTATGAGCACGTTGATTTCCTAGCTCCGGTATATGCCGGCGATTATATCGAAGCGGTCGGTTGGTTTACCAGAATCGGCAATAGCTCCAGAGAAATGAATTTCGAAGCCTGGAAAGTAATACAGCCGGTTAAGGACGGTGCCGCGTCAGCCTGTGAACTTCTGGCTGAACCTATCCTGGTGGCCAGAGCCACTGGTATATGTGTTACTCCCAAGGATTCTCAGAGAGGATCTCAGATTCCCGAAGAAGAGTTTTTATAAAATTATAATTAAGCGGGTCAAAGCCAGCGCTTTGACCCACTTAATTTGGTTTATATGGTAAAAAGTTCTTAAGAAAATCAACCTTTTTAAAAAGGTTTAAATGATAGTAAATCAGAATAATTATAATAGATTCGATAAAAACAACAAAATAATTGCATATATCAACAATATTGTTACAAAATACCCTCATTTTTGGCTCCAATTAAGTTGTAATGGGTTGTACCTTTGGCAAAAAGGTTGGTGGCTGGCATGAAACATACCGAAAACACACCCGGTAATGAGAAGATATCAATGCAAGCTGTAATAGGGCAATCTGTACAGTTGTCGGCCTGTCTCAACATTGACACGTCAATTTTATTGGATAAGCGCGTTTGTACTACTGAAATCGAGCAAAGAAAAAATGATAATCCGGAACTTCAACATGTGGTGCAATATTTGGATGGCATACTTGATACCAGCATTTTAAAGACTCCTTTAATAATTACAGATGATGAAGGATGCGTGCTTTATATTAAAGGAAGTGCGGAGACGGAACCTCTATTAAGAGAAGGAGTCATGCTTGGCACTGAACAAATTGGCACTAATGCCTTCGATCTGGCTCTTAAACATTTGATCCCGGTCAAGGTAACCGGACCGGAACATACTTTGAAGGTATTAGCCCACAGTATTTCGTTTGGTGTGCCTATCCTGCATGGGTCAAAACTGTTAGGCGGTATTGGTTTTGTCCTGTCCATAAAGGATAATTATCAATCCGGCGTTATGGAAAACATTATCAGGTCTTGTCTGCACGCTATTGCTAAAATGCTGGAGGCCCGGAAGAACCTGGATGAATTATTCCTGCTGAAAAATTTCTTTATTAACCTTGATAATGATAGAGGGATTATAGTTACTAATTCCGACTTTGAAATAATTCAGGTCAACCGGGAGGCGGAAATCCTGCTCGGAGTACCTAAACAATATATTGTTGATCACAGCTTTGGAAAAATTTTTAGCGGAGTTAACCCGGCTGATATTGATATAAATAAGGGCTGCCGATTAAATTTTTGTTCTTCTGCCGGTAAATCAACTGTTGCCGCTTACCAGAAACCGGTAATGGGGGAAAAAGGCAGATTGGTTGGATATTGTGTATATTTTGATCCGGCGGAGCCAGCCGAAAAAATCATTAAAAGCGGTAAGCGAAGATCGGTTAGATTTGAATTTAAAGATATTATTGGAGAAAATAAAGACTTTTTGCGCTTATTAAAGCTTGCCCATGCCATAGCACGCAGTCCTTCCAGTGTTTTCATTACGGGGGAAAGCGGAACCGGTAAAGAATTGTTTGCTCAGGCTGTACACCAGGCCAGCACTTTTAGCAAGGGACCTTTTATTGCTATTAACTGTGCGGCCATACCGGGTGAATTGATGGAAACGGAATTATTTGGTTATGTGGATGGGGCATTCACAGGTGCCCGAAAAGGAGGAATGGACGGAAAATTAAAACAGGCTAACGGCGGAACCTTGTTTTTAGATGAAATCGGTGATATGCCGGTTCGGTTGCAGCCTAAAATATTGAGGATATTACAGGAACGCTCGGTGGTACCGGTCGGCGGAAACCGGGATTTCCCTTTGGATTTCAGAATTATATCAGCCACAAATCAAAAAATTGAAGCGCTAATAGCTGAAAATAGGTTCCGGGCGGACCTCTACTATCGGCTTAATGTCATAAATCTCAGGATACCTCCATTGCGGGAAAGAAAAGATGATATACCGCGTTTAACCAATCATTTTATTAAAAAATATAACAGAACTTTAAACAAAAGTTTGATTTCTATAAGCGACGCTGCTCTGGAGTTGTTAATGGATTACAACTGGCCCGGCAATATACGGGAATTGGAAAATGTAATTGAAACCGCGGTCAATCTGGCCGACGATATTATAGAGGCTGAACACTTGGAATCATACTTAGGCAGAGGCAGGAACATAATGCATATGAGTGAAGATCAGAGTGTAATTCCACTGGAAGAAAGTGAAAAAAATTTGATGATCAGGGCACTGAATACCTACCAGGGTAATATAACCCAAACCGCCAATGCATTAAAAATTGGACGTTCTACTTTATATCGCAAAATTAAAAAATATGATTTGTTTTCCTATGTTAAACCACAATGAGCAAAGGGGGTAGATAGCCGTGTTTGACAGCATCCAAAAACGGCTCCTGTTTTATATCCTGTCAATAACGACTTTGTTTTTGCTGGGAATAAGCATTTTAAATTACCTTTGGGCTGAAAAGGCAGTAGTCGATCTGAGCGAGCAAAGGACTACTGCCCTGGTTGATGCCGCTGCCGCCCGCATAGAAGGTTATTTGCTCCAAAAAGGACAGAATGCCTGGACCTTGGCTCAGAATGAACAAATTTACCGGTTTGTTCAAAAAATAAGTTCTCAAAATTTGGATTTAAGCCAGGACAATGATTATAAGGAAATGATGACTTCCTTTCAACGGATAGTAAATTCGAATCCGGATATTAAATTCGTATACGTAGCGGTGGATAAGACGGACAGACTCTATGGCAATATGGAGTTTAAATATCCTCCGGGCTATAAAGTAAGTGACCGGCCATGGTATAAGGAGGCGGCCCAGAAAAGGACTCTGGTCTATACCGCACCCTATGTTTGCCCTTTAACCGGTAATTATGTGGTGACGGCAGCGGTTCCTTTTTATAGTAACAACGGTGAGCTGCTGGGCGTCGCAGCCGTAGATATTCTGGTAAAACGGATCGAGGATATCGTAAATAATATTCAGGTTTACAAAACCGGATATGCTTTCATGTTGGATGACAAGGGTGTGGCCATTACTCATCCCGATGACTCCTATAATAAAAAATCCCTGCTTAAACAAAAAGATCTTGATCCGGATCTGGCAGTTATAGCAGGAAAGATGATTGAGGGTGAAAAAGGCCTTGACACGGCAACTATAGACAAAATACCCAGTTACGTAATATATAGGCCCATATCTGAAACCAGGTGGTCTATAGGAGCTATAGTGCCGATTGACGAGGTAAGAGAATCGCTTTACACTCTGGGCCGTATTTCCTTATTTACGGTACTGATTGGAATCTTTGTTATTACCTTGATTGTTATTATGTGGACTTCACGTATTACCCAACCGATCAATGAGTTTACCAACCTTATGCATGAAGTGGAAGAGGGTAATTATACGGTTAGGGCTAAGATTCATAATCGGGACGAAGTTGGGAGATTGGCGAATAGTCTGAATCATATGCTGGAAAAACAACAACAGTTGATCAGCCAGCTTATAACCATGGCTTACAAGATGAGCCTAACCGGTCATGAACTGGCTATTGCCATGGGTGAAGCCAGGACCACATTACCGGTGGTAACCGCGGAGTTGGGCAAGTTAATGGATAAACAATACCTTACTACCGTCGATAAATCCGATCTATGGGGACAAAACCCTAACCATGAATTTATGGATACCTTAATAAACATTAATTATATCAATCGTTCGGTTTGTGCCAGTATAGAGCAAATTCAATCTGCTCTGGATAAAGAAAGTGAAAATACCGGTTCTGATACAGCCAAGATTAGTGTTGAAGCAAGAGCAGAGCTGGATAGAATAAGCTGCCAAATGCAGAAGCTTTGCCACATGACGGAGGATTTACAGATTGATTATGTTGAATTAACGGCCGGGATTACCAGTACTGCCAAATACTTGACCGATATGATTAATACTATGCAAATAGTGCGCAGCAAGATAACGAGAATTTTAGCTATCCAATATGAATCGATCAATAGTGCGACAGCAACATCCAAAGAACTGGTCAAATGGTCACAGACACTCTTGCAGTTGACCGCTTGTTTCCATATTAAGCCTGGCAGCGGGGAAGAGAGTAACATGGGTTCTGACGACTTAAAAATGATTGAAGGTGCTGATGAAGGGAAAGGTGAGGATCAAAGCTGATGTTACAAGAGCCTGCCCAGCCAGGGCGGGCTGCTCAGACCGGCAGCACCATACCGGCTCTTTTTTATTGTCCCAATTTGATACAGTCCCTGGACCATAGGAAAAACCCTGGCCTTGCATTTTAACCAGGCCAGGGTTTTTGCTTGCTCACTGAAAACGCAGGTCGGATTTTCATCTTTCGTTTTTAGCGAGCTGATTTTAGAGGAAGAATATAATAATGAAATAAATGATCATGACTATCAGACCTAAAGGAACACCCCATGCCGCCCATTCTTTACTGCTTATTTTCAATTTAGAGGCGGAAACAATATTCGGAATATTGCCTGGTATCAGCATTCCTCCGCTGATCAACAGGCCCATGATAATGGCAGTTACCTGCGTATCTGTCATTTGCCTGCTGATTTCAGCGGCAGTTAAGGTTGCATTATCAAGTATGGCTGAAATCATATTTACCCAGTAGAGCAACTGCGGAGAAAG
>DHSK01000011.1 GCA_002408445.1 Syntrophomonas sp. UBA5288 | reverse complement strand
ATTTTGGTGAGTCACACTCAAATGAGAGTTTTGCAAATTAGCAAAGCCTGAAAATAAGGGGAATTAGGTCAGACAGAAAAAGGACTTTACCCCCCATTATGCCGAATTAATAAGTGACAAAACAAATAACCCGAAGGGAGCAAAGTCACTTATGAATATTCGACAGAACTGCATTTTCTCCTTTGAAGATGCATTAAAATTACAGCCAAAATCCAAACTTGAGAGAATAATCACCACCCTTGATTTAGAACCAGTTCTTGCCAAATTTAGCCAGGCTGATAAAAGCAAAGTCGGTCCCAAACCATATCCGGTCTATGCCATGTTGAATGCTTTGATTGCTATGCGAATCGAAAACATTAGTAATTTTACCCAACTGGTGGAAAGACTTTCTTATGATCCTCATCTCAGATATGTTTGCGGTTTTGAACCCTTTGGTAACGCACCAAGCATATCCAGCTTCAGCCGTTTTTACTCAAAGCTTGCTGCAAGTAATTGCCTGGAATCTTTGTTTAACTCTCTTGTTAAACAGGCTGATGAAAAGATGCTTCTCGATCTTAGTGCGGTAGCAATTGACTCTTCCAAGGTTGAGGCCTATGAAAAATCCGTGCCTCGCAAGCATGTTGTTGAAGATGGTCAATCTGCCGATTGGGGTGTTAAACGCGATACTAACGGTAATCAAGTCAAATGGTTTGGCTATAAGTTGCATATCGTAACTGATGTACTATCTGGACTGCCAATAGCGATAAAGGTAACCCCGGCTAATGTTCACGATTCCAGCGTGGTTGTTGAACTTTTGGAGCTTTGTTCCTCTGATGTCCACGCTAAAGCATACTATTACTTAATGGATTCCGGTTATGATGACCAGGATATATATAAGCTGATTAGAAGTAAATATAAAGCCCAAGCAATAATCCCGCTTAACCACCGTGGCGCTAAACAGCCTAAAGCTGGTTTGGACTGGGATGGAACCCCCATTTGTTCAGCTGGCTATCGGATGGTATATTGGGGTTCCTGCAAGGGGGTTAACAAATTCAGATGTCCCCATATTCTGGGCAAATGTGATTGTCCTTATGGCTCAGCCTGGTGCTCTGAAAGCAATTATGGAAGCCCCATTCCGGGTTAGAAGGAAACATTAGTCCTCAGACTGCCTACCGCAGTGACAGGAAATCATTAAAATTTCTAGACCCCGAAACAATAGCCAGTGCTTTTCTCCATTGCGAAGAAAGAAAAGTAGATAAGGCAGGCTGCATCAGTTTTGCGGGGAAAAAGTACGAAGTAGGACTAACCTTTATTGGCTGCAAGGTAGATGTCATCTATGATCCAGCCGATATCAGCGAACTGACTATTGAATACGAAGGCCATAAGCCTTTTAAAGCTAAAGAAATGGTTATTGGAGAACGGAGTGCTCCTAGGCCTAAGCTACCCGAGCATTTGAAGAAGGCTCCAGCAGATTCCTCAAGGCTACTAACTGCAGCCGCCAGGAAAAACCAGGAGCGTAAAGAAACCCAAATCCCTGCTGTCTCCTACCGGAAGGTAAGGAAGGAGGGGGAAAGTCATGTTTGAGAGTTTTTATGATCTGGAAAGGACACCATTTTCCCGGGATATTCCTACGGATCAGTTGTATCAATCGCATATGCTGGAAGAAACCCTGGGACGTTTAGAATATACCGCTCAGCGGCAGATGTTCGCAGTGTTAACCGGGGACTGTGGAACCGGCAAAACTACCACCATACGTAAGCTTAAAGAAACTTTAGATACATCCCGGTTTATGGTGATGTACCTGGCTGATTCCAAATTGACCCCCCGGCATTTTTACAAAGGTCTCCTTGAACAATTAGGTTGTGAGGCCAAGTTCTATCGGGGCGATGCCAAACGCCAATTGCATAAAGAGATTGAACTTATGCAAGGCATCCATCATCTACAGCCCGTGGTTATCGTAGATGAAGCCCATCTTTTAGACAAAGAAATGCTGGAAGAAGTCCGTTTCCTACTAAACTTCAAAATGGATGCACAATTTAATCCTGGTAGGACAAAACGAACTCTGGGAACGGCTTAAACTCCAATCTTACGCAGCAATCAGGCAGCGCATTGACTTGCAGTGCAAGTTACCCTACTTGGACCGGGCAGAAGTTGGCGAATATATTAAAACGCATCTGGCTTATGCCGGTGCCAACCATGATATTTTTTCGGATAATGCTGTTGATGAGATATTTAAGTTTTCTAGTGGAGCTGCCAGAATGGTAAACAAGGTTTGTACTCATTGCCTGATATATGGAGCACAAAACAATCGAAATATTATTGATGATCACATGGTGAAGTTTGTTGTTCAGGGAGAATTGAGTTAGTTCTCCCTGCCCCCAATGGGGCTAATATCTTCGGTCACTACGTCCGTCAGCTTTTGGACATTTAACATCGTCTATTGCTGGACATTATGGGGTGGCAGTAACAGTACCATTACTTTGGTCTTTTTAAATATTCCCAACTCGTTTCCAGAATAAATGAGACAAACGGCATTACTTTGATTGGCAAAGAAATTGCCAGCTTAACATATGACATTTTTAGCCT
>DHSK01000188.1:2314-4545 GCA_002408445.1 Syntrophomonas sp. UBA5288 | reverse complement strand
AGGAAGATGGCCAAAAAGTAGTTGGCATATATTGTTCTTTGTGTCCCCAGGAGCTTATTATTGCCGCAGGCGCTATACCGGTAAGCCTGTGTGGAACCAGAGAGGAACCCATCGCGGCGGCTGAAGAAGTATTGCCCCGCAATTTGTGCCCCTTAATTAAATCATCCTATGGTTTTGCGGCTTCCGACACCTGTCCCTTTTTCCATTTTTCCGATCTTATAATTGGTGAAACTACCTGTGACGGCAAGAAAAAGATGTTTGAGCTGCTTAACCGGATAAAATCGGTACATGTCATGCAGCTCCCTCATGAGAAAGACAGCGAGGGTGCTTTTGAGCTGTGGGTAGGGGAGTTAAGGCGTCTTAAACAACGTCTCGAAGACGAGCTGCAGGTGGTTATAACCGATGAAGCATTATGGACGGCCATTGACCTGGTCAACCGGGAAACAGTTGCCGCCCGTGCTGTATGTGATCTAAACCAAATGGATCCGCCGCCTCTCAGCGGCCTTGATTTACTGACAGTAACCTGGTCACGCGGCTTTAGCAGTGACAAGGGTGAAATGGTGGATATGTTAAACGGGTTGACTGCGGCAGCTAGTCAGGCCGATACCGGCAACACTTCGGTCGTCCGTCCCCGTATACTTTTGACCGGATGTCCGGTAGGACTGGGGACGGAAAAAGTAATTCGGCTGGTGGAGGAACTGGGGGGCAGGGTAGTGGCCATGGAGAATTGCTCCGGCTACAAGACCCTGGAACTGCAGACCGGCCATGAAGATGCCGACCCATTGGTAGCTCTGGCCCGCAAGTATTTGAAAATTCCCTGCTCATGCATGAGTCCTAATACTTACCGGTTGGAACTCATCAGTAGAATGATGGATAATTTCAAAGTGGACGCGGTAATCGACCTGACCTGGCAGGCCTGCCATACCTATAACATTGAATCATTTATAGTGGGAGAGCTGGTAAAAGACAAGCACCTGCCTTTTCTCCATCTGGAGAGTGACTATTCCAGCTCTGATATCGAGAGTCTAAAAGTACGCATTGAAGCTTTACTGGAGATGACGGAAAAATGATTGCAGTAGGTCTGGATATCGGTTCCATTGCGGTTAAAGGGATCCTGATCAATGGTGCTTGCCGGCATCAGGCTATCGAGCCGACCGGTTGGAGTCCGCGCGAGGCAGGCAATAAAGTAATTTATCAATTGCTTGATCAATCCGGTCTGCAGGCAAAAAATATCGACCAGGTATTTGCGACCGGCTATGGACGGGTTGCATTTGAGGGTGCAGACCGGACGATTACTGAGATCAAATGTCATGCCCGTGGCATTACGGAGATAGATCCGGGCATCAGGACCATAATCGACATCGGAGGACAGGACAGCAAGGTTATCCGGGTGGATGCCAATGGACGGGTAATCGATTTTGCCATGAACGACAAATGTGCCGCCGGCACCGGCCGTTTTCTCCAGGTCATGGCTGTGGCTCTGGGAATGGACGTAAGTGAACTGGGAGAGGCGGAAGACTCTGCTCAGCCAGCCACTATCAATAGCATGTGTACAGTTTTTGCCGAATCCGAGATAATCGGCCTTTTGAGCCGCGGACAATCCCGGGGCAGCATCATAGCGGGCTTGCACCAGTCGGTAGGAAAACGGGTGGCTGCCATGGTAAAAAGGATGGGGGTCCAAAAAGAAGTGGCTTTCACCGGAGGAGTAGCCCGCAATGCAGGTGTAAAAAGGGCCCTGGAAGAGGAATTGGGCTGTTCTTTGATCGTGCCTGATATATGCCAGTATACCGGGGCACTGGGTGCCGCCCTGTTTGCCCTGCAGACCCAATAAATGATATCTCATATCCCATAGCCAGCTCTACGGCCCCGACGTAAGGAGCGGGCCTCAGGGCTGGTGTTTACGTGGTATTCTCTTCACCGGCCTGCGTCATTAATTGTGACCGGAGGGAACATCAGTTGTGCCCGAAGGGTGAAGGGCTATCGCCCTGCGTCCTTAATAGTCGCAAGGGAACATCAGTTGTACCCGTAGGGCATAGACCGGCCTACGGTTTTGTGCTCCAGGGACACAACCAGCAATGAAAATTACGGTCCCGGCGTGGGCCTTAAGGTCTGGGTATTTTCGTATCATTCTCTTGTATGGTTGTTTTAAAAAAATCTGTGTTAATCATACTTAAATCAGTGTTCTTCTGTGTTGAATTTTCGTATTAGCACAGACAGCCCTATGGCCTTCT
>DHSK01000188.1:0-2161 GCA_002408445.1 Syntrophomonas sp. UBA5288 | reverse complement strand
CATAGGGCTGTTTGTGTTATAGTTGGTTTTAGCTTAAATGACCATGGCCAGCATAAGCATATAGTGGCAAATGCTTCCCCCGAGCACAAACATGTGAAAAACCTCATGAAAGCCAAACCCCGGGAAATTAATCAGTGACTTTTTACGGCCATAGATGACACCGCCCAGAGTATAGGAGACTCCACCGGCTACCAGCCAGGCAAAACCGGCTGGAGACAGGGCATGTAACAGAGGAACGCAGGCTATAATAACCAGCCACCCCATTAGTATGTAGATGCCGGTGGTGAGCCAGCGGGGAGCCTGAAAATAGAAAAAGGTCAGAAATATTCCGCCCAAGGCCAGACTCCAAATAGCGATCAACAGACTTGTACCCCATAATCCGGACAGAGCGATTACACATATCGGGGTATAGGTTCCGGCAATCAGAATATATATCATGGCATGATCGAGTTTTCTTAAAATCAGGGTGGTCCTTTCACTCAGATTAAGCCAGTGATAGGTGGCACTGGCCAGATAGAGCAACATCATGGCAGCTCCGAATATAGCAAAAGATGCGGCATATAACGCTCCGCCTATTTTACTTCCCCGTACTAAAAGCACACAGGTTCCGGCGATAGCAAGCAGGAAACCTGCAAAATGGCTGATGGCTGACACTGCATCGCGTGGCGGCCATACGATTAATGGTTTTGGATTTTCAATACTCAATTAAATTACCTTCAATCTTAGGAAATATTTGTTGGCCCGTTTCGGGCATACCCTGAACTTTTACCTATTATATGAATTATCCACTCTCCGCATTAATTTGTCCAGACTTGGAATCCATCTTCGGTTCACTTTATTGAATGTTTATAATATATTTCTCCATTGTGTTAAAATATTCCTGTAATTACTTTTGGATGGATAATAGAAAGGAGATTACCATGCATTTTTCACCCAGGGATATGTTGGGCACGGGAATAAAAGTTTTGGGCTTGATAATGCTGCTTAAGTCATTACAGGCTTTTATAGGATTAATATCGGTGGCAGGACTGAATAACAATTTTACTACTCGCTGGGAATTGTGGCAGGTATTACTGACATTTATTTCACCGCTCGTTTTATTGATAGTTGGATTATGTTTGTTAAAATATGCTGACCGGCTGACTGATTTTTTATGCAAAACCGATGATCCGGAGGCGGACATACAACAGGAAAATCTTTTTCAACTCGCGATAAAATTCATAGGCCTAATCTTAATCGTCTTCGCTATTCCGGAGGCATTTCGCATAATAGGCGACCTTTTTTATATGAAAGCAGTTTCAGAGGCTATAGATACGGTTACCCAAAGCCAGTTCGTATGGGAGCGATCGTTATCTACTCTGATACGCTTGTTATTAGGCTTCTATCTTATGTGCAGCGGACGGTTCTTCTATCACCTGGCTTATCCTGTGAAGGATGAATAAGAAAATGAATGGGTGGCGATTTTTATACTCTGGTCAATAGACCGTGTAAGAGTCCGCTTGGACCGGTTATTTATTGGTAGAATATACTATACCAACTGTTCCCGGACCAACATGTGCTCCTATTACCGGTCCAACTGGTAATGAAGGCACTATTCGGTCATACTGCGCCGTAAGTTTTTCAGCCAATTGCTTGCCCTGATTGCTGTCATGAATGTGATGGACCAGCAGATGCTTAAGGCCGTAATTTTTGGCGTCTTCATTCAATATGTGCAACATATGGTTTATGGCCTTGCGGGTGCCTCTTATACGTCCCATCACATCAGTCATGCCATCGTTAACATAGAGAATGGGCCTGATTTGCAGCAGAGAACCGATTAAAGCCGAGGCTCCGCCGATTCTTCCGCCTTTGATCAAATACTGCAAGGAAGAAGGCACAAACAGGAATTGGACTCTTTTGGAAACATGCTCAACGGTTTGTATTACTTCTTCCATTTTTTTACCGGCTTGGGCCATCATAGCTCCTTCAACTACCTGAATCCCCATCGCCATGCAATTGGTCTTGGAATCCAAGATATTAATAATGGCATGTGGATATTTCTCCAATATCATCTGTTTGGCACTAAGTGCGGTAGCATAGGTCCCGCTCATTTTGGAGGATAAAAAAACACCCAGAACTGCCTCGCCCCCGCTTACGATTTCTTTAAATGTATTATAGATTT
>DHSK01000033.1 GCA_002408445.1 Syntrophomonas sp. UBA5288 | reverse complement strand
GTAATTAATATCCTGGGGGTCAGAGAAATAGTAAGAAGGCTGGCTCCGATATAAAACGAATCCAGCCTAATTTTAGTTACTTTAATTAAGAATTTGATTATTTTTCAATGTTGAGGCAGAAGATTTTCACACAGTCTGCCGTACCTTATGTCTCGTTACCGTTTAATTTCTATCCCGCCCATGATGCAGGTACAATCAAGGTTAAGAATTTTGGAAGCGGTTTCACCATCTCCACTTTGAATACTGATATTTCCGATGATACCTCCGGAACCTTTTCCCAGGATATCAATCCCCCCCATGATTGAGGTTCCTTTGCAGCTAATGGCAATATCTTCGGGTACGATCAGGGTAATGCCCCCCATGATCGCATTGAGAACAAGTGATACTTCCCGTTCGGCAAAGCTGGCTCTGCGTATGTCCAGTTCGACCGCACCCATTATAGCTGAATATTGGCCGCTTTCAAGCCGCCAATCCTCCCTGTTTTTCTCCACGGATCCCATCATGGCTAGGTGTCCTTTATCATTAGGCTGTTTTTTACTAAGCAGACTTATTCCAACCAAAATAATGATTACCGGCCAGAGACCACGCCAGATATAATTCATGTTAATGTCAAAAAGGCCAGCATTCCGTCCTAAAAAGATCAGTCCCAAACCGATCAAAATACCGCCTGTCACCATGCTGGCCGTATCACGCCGATTTATGATAAAGTTAATCCCGGCCATGGCAAGCAGGAGCGGCCAAACCAGGTTGATCAGGTATCCCAAACTGATGCTGGTAACACCAAAATTATTCAACAGGGCAATGATACCGGCTGCAATAATAACCAGACCAACTAAATAACGTCCATTGGATTTGGGCAATGACTCATCCTCCTTTACCTTTAATCGTACAATTAATATATACTCTATTTAGTTTAACGGATACTATTGTAATATTCAAAAACCTTAATTAACATTGGTAAGTCATGCCATAGAAGCGGAACCTATTGCCCTCCTAAAGATTTTAAGAGTAGAATAAAATCGTTAGACACAAAACAGGGAGGGTAAAGTATGAACCAATTACACCGAAGCTCTAGAAATAAAATGGTTGGCGGGGTCGCGGCCGGTCTTGCCGAATATCTGGATGTAGATGCAACCCTGGTAAGGGTAGTCTGGGCTCTGGCATTTTTCGCTGGAGGAATAGGACTTATCGCTTATTTGGTTTGTTGGATTGTTTTTCCCGAAGATACTTCCCTGAAGGAATTCGCGCCGGATGGTTCTGAAAAGGAGGATGTCCTTCATCACAGGGCTTTGCGGCGACGTAATATGGGGCTGCTGTTGATCGGAATCGGCCTCGTTTTTCTGATCCAGAATATAATGCCTATCTTCTGGGATAAGGGATGGCCTTTATTATTGGTCATCGCAGGCCTCTATATCCTCTTTGGAAACAGGAAAGGGGATCAGTTATGAGAATAGGCAACCTTATTAGTGGCCTTTTACTGATCGTGGCTGGTGAACTGCTCTTTCTCGCTAATTTGGGTTACTGCTCTTGGGTGAGTTTTTATGAGCTCAGCAAATGGTGGCCGGTGCTGCTGATCATATTTGGATTTGGAATATTGAGCAAGGGGAGAGTTCCCTACTTAATTGCATATCTGATTGTTATTTTATCTGTAGGCTCAGTCGGAGTGTATGCTGTACAGACGGATAGAACTGAGAATAATACGACAAGCACAAAATCTTCAATCAGCATAACCCGGCAGCAGTATTCTGATGTAAAAAAGGGCCATCTGAGCCTGGATTATGGCGGAGGCAAGCTGTCTGTCGCTTCGGGGGGGACCGGGGATTTATTAAAAGGACAGTTTAATAATAAGCCGGTAGTTAATAATGTGAGTGCCAACCTGGAAACGCTGAATGTTGATTTGCAGCCATCAGGTCATGCATGGTTTCCTGCGCATAACAAGATAGACCACTGGCAGCTTTTGCTTTCTCCTGATATAACATGGCTTTTGGATATAGATACCGGTGCGGTTGACGGCAATATTGACTTAACCGGGATTCCTCTTCAGAGACTAAACTGTGACATAGGAGCAGGTAATATCAATTTTAAATTAGGTAATAACGGAACCAGGAGTAAGCTTAACATCGAAGCCGGAGCCAGTAATGTTACACTACAGATCCCCAATGATACTGGAGTAAGTATTCTCATAGATGGAGCATTAAAGGCCGATAACCTCGATACGCTGGGTTGGGACAGAATTGATAATAAGTATTATTCCCCTAATTACCAGCAAGCTATTTCTAAAGTTGATTGTGATATAGATATTTCAGCAGGAAACCTCGATGTCCAATATTGAGCCTCATAACGGCCCATTGTTGGACCTGTTCAATGAGCCTCCTTGAAATATAGCTACTGTTCACTTCTTTTCCCTTATGCTAGTATAACTATTAATGAAATGAAAGACTTAGTCTATTCAATTACATTACAAGTAACATTCTTTTGAAACCCATTGTTTCAAATAATTCAGGAATATTACTTTTATTAGAGGATATATCCATAGAACAATAGTAACCAACCAAGTGCTGTATCACATCGGTTCAAACTATGTGATCTTAAGTTAGGATGGTGTGCAGATGATCAAGATTTTGGTGGACAGCACCTGTGATTTGCCTGATGAAGTTATTGCCAAATATGATTTGGACATACTGCCGCTTAGAGTTCTCCTGGATGGTCAGGAATTTCTGGACAAAAAAACTATTCAGGTAGACGAGGTTTATGCAGCCATGCGGAAGGGAATACTCCCTCGAACAGCACAGCCCTATCCTCAAGACATTTATAATTTGTTTCAGGAATACTGCAATAAGGGTCAGGACTTTATTTACCTGTCTTTTTCCTCGGTCATGTCGGGAACCTACCAGTTGGCTCGATCAATTATGCGGGAATTTAAGCACAAATATCCCTTGCGCAAAATGGAAATAGTTGATACGAAATCCGGTTCGACGGCTACGGGTCTTATTGCACTGCAAATCCTGTATCTGCTCGAAAAAGGCGAACTGGGTTTTGACGGCATCGTCAGGGAAACCCATCACATGGTAAAACATATAGAACATGTTTTTACCATACCGGATTTAAGCTGGCTGATTAAAGGCGGCAGAGTCAGCAAAGCGCAGGGAATTGTAGGCAATCTATTAGACATTAAGCCTATTTTGCATGTTAAGGACGGCGCCATAGAAGTCTATAAAAAGACCAGAGGGAAAAATAAGGCGTTAAAATCAATAGTAAATATTTTAGCTGAAAGAGCCGGCAATTTCACGGATCAGGTTATTGGGGTCAGCCATAGCGATGATTTAGAAGTAGCTCAGCAAATAATTGCCATGATAAAAGAAAAGCTTGGTTTTCAGACATTTATGGTCAACAAAATCGGCAGTGTGTTGGGCAGCCATTTGGGAATCGGCGGAGTGGGAGTTTTTTTCTTTAACAAGGGCTTCTAATTAAACAGGGGCCAACGGAGGGACGTTCTTTTTGTTGGCTAATATAACGATGATAATCATCATCGTAAAAGATATATTATCTGTTGATTTCTCATAGAATTATATGGTAAATACAATTTTTGCTTCGTTTTTTTGGTTGTTGCATCTTTTCACCAACATTTCAGTAAATTTATACCATTATACAATGTAATTTAAAAAAGCCAATAAAAAGAACGCTTCCTTGTTGGCCTAATGCCTAATAAGGCGACAATATTATTGCTTTCAATTATATGCTTCTTAACATATAATATTATTTAGTAAGGAATAGTAAGGATACTGAATAGATTCTAATGGGGGTGTGTATAATGACTGTAAAACTATCGGCAAAGGAGAATCTATTAAAAATGCCGGAAACAAGGCTGGGTAAAATTACTTCAAAGCGCCAGCTAACCATTCCCAAGGATTTTTATGAGAAATTAGGTTTAGACGAGAACGTTGAAATGATTCTTGAAAACAATGAATTAAGAATTAGAAAATATTATCGTATAGAAGATTCTCATGATAATTATGCTGACCTGGTTCTAAAATCCATTTTGGATGAAGGTATAGATAATAAAGAAGAGATTTTGGAGGAGTTCAGGCTACGTATGAATTTATTACCTCTGGCGGTACAGGATCTTATTGAAGATGTGCGGAAAAAAACGTCTCATGATAAACGAACATCAGAAGAATTAGATAAAGAACTTTTTGGTACCGAATAACTATGCTTGATTATAAAGTATCACCGAGAGCGGAAAGGTATTTTAAGAAGCTTAAAGATAAAGACTTAAAAAACAAATATCATGATGCTATAATCGCAATTCGAGAAGATCCGTCAGTTGGGAATCCCAAGCAAGGTGATCTTAAAGGTATTCTGGGTTATGACATTTATCATAATGGAGTAAATTATGAGATTGCCTATGAAGTTGTGGAACGGGACGGTCAACTGCTCATTATTATCTTGGCCGGTACTCGCGAGAATTTCTATAACGAATTAAAGGTTTATTTGAAAAGACGCAAAGGATTATCTGATTGAACTAATTCAAACTAAACAACAAAACCCATTCGAGAAGGTTAGCAGTTGCTTTTTAAAGCTTAGCCTTCTCGATTTTATTTTTGCCTTAAACAAAGGAAAGTTTATACTATTGCAGAAACAGACATATAACGAATGACTACAATAAAGAGAACAAGGCGGATCAAGTAGTTTCACGAAAAGAGGGTCACTATGTCTTTTGAAATAATCAGGAACGATATAACAAAAATGAGGGTTGACGCTATTGTTAATGCCGCGAATACTGCGCTCCAAATGGGCGGTGGTGTTTGTGGCGCGATTTTCAAGGCCGCCGGTGCAGACAACCTGCAGAAAGCCTGTAATGAACTTGGGCCGATAAAGACCGGAGAAGCCGTCATAACGAGTGGCTTTGAGCTTCCTGCGAAATATATTATCCATACGGCAGGACCGGTTTATAAGGATGGCAAACATAATGAAGTGGAATTGCTTCGTGCATGCTACATAAACTCGCTGGCATTCGCACAGGAAACCGGATGTGAATCTATCGCGTTTCCTTTGATATCCAGCGGGATTTACGGTTATCCCAAAGCTGAAGCCCTGGCAATTGCAACCGCATCTATCACCAGCTTTTTATCAAATAGCGATATGCATGTCTACCTTGTGGTATTTGACCAAGCGGCGGTTACGGTCTCATAAAAGCTGCTTAGTGAAATTAGTACTTATATTGATAAGCATTGATCTGGGGGAGGAAGCAATAGATGAATTTGATTTCATGGAATGTAAACGGTTTGCGCGCCGTGCTTAATAAAGGATTTATGGATTTTTTTATAGCGGAGCAGCCGGATATATTTTGCTTGCAGGAGACTAAGATGCAGCCGGAACAGGCGGATATAAAGCTTGAAGGCTATGAAGTTTATTGGAATAGCGCAGTCAAAAAAGGTTATTCCGGCACGGCGGTTTTTTCCAAAATTAAACCGAAGACCGTGATGATAGATCTGGAGCAAGAGGAGCACGGATTGGAAGGCCGGGTGCTCACGCTGGAATATGATGATTTCTATTTGGTAAATGTCTATTCACCCAACTCCCAACGGGGACTTGCTCGCTTAGACTATCGGATGATCTGGCAGGATGATTTTTGCACCCATTTAAAAAGGCTGGATGTCAAAAAGCCGGTGATTATCTGCGGGGATATGAATGTGGCTCACCAGGAGATCGACTTGAAAAACCCCAAATCCAATCAGAAAAATGCAGGATTTACACCTCAGGAGCGGGAGAAAATGACCGAGCTGTTAGAGGCGGGATTTATTGATTCTTTCCGCTATTTGTATCCCGAGCAAACCGGAGCCTATACTTGGTGGTCCTATATGTTTAACGCCCGGGAAAAGAATGTGGGGTGGCGGATTGATTATTTTCTGGTGTCGGGACGAATAAAAGAACAGATACGGGAGGCGAAGATTTATTCGGAAGTCACGGGCAGTGATCATTGTCCGGTGGGACTTGAAATTGCGATTTAACCCAAGGTTTGCTCAGCATGTGTGGTTAATCACCAACCAATAAGATAAAAACTTCAAAATAGGGGCATGTAAACCTTTTAAAGCGGATACCAGCTTGGCTATCCGCTTTAAATTTACCGCAGGGCCGTTAGCTTTGCTTGAATGCGGATATTTCGCAGACCGTAACCCTTGGCCCGCCTAATCCATGAAATCTTTTTAATTCTGCATTCTTGGGCTCGGCTTTTGCCCATTTTCTCATTATATTTTAAATCTACTTATCAATTCCATTAGTCTCACTGAGCTTTCTTTTGTTAAAGAAGCCAGTTTTACTACAGCATTTGTATTTTCGGAGGCAATAGACGTCTTTTGAGCAATATTTTGGGTACCGCTAGAGGACTCATTATTGGCTGTTGAAATCTCATCAATGGCTTGGGAGAGATTTAGGATAGATGCTAAAAGTTCCTCTGATGTAGCACTAAAATCAGCCACAAGTAAGTTTATATGATTGGCATCTTTATAGAACTGTTCCCCTGTATCAACCATTGATATATAGTCGTTTATCACTTGTGTTTGAATAAAATCCAATACCTGCTCAGAGCTCTGCGCAAGGTTTTCTACTGAGGAGATTGCCTGCTTTGTAATGTTTTGAATCTTGTTAACTGTATCCCTGGAACCCTCCGCGAGTTTCCTTATTTCATCCGCTACTACACTAAATCCTTTTCCTGCTTCTCCGGCCCTGGCAGCTTCAATCGCAGCGTTCAGTGCTAACAGATTGGTCTGAGCGGTAATTTGCAGGATGGAATCTGATAACACAGTAATTTGTTCTATCGCTTTTGCTTGGGCAATGGCATCCCTCAGCTTTTGACCAATATCTAAACGTGTTGATTGGGCAATATCTTGCGATACTAAAGCATTATTTTTAAGCTGTTCAGCGCGTTGGCTTATTTCAGATGCTTCTTTTGCTCCCTCCTGTGCTCTTTTGGCAATTGACTCTACGGCCTGTCCAATTTCTGAAGACATAGCATTTATTTCTTGGGTGGATGCAGCTGTCTCTTCCATTCCGGAAGACAATTCTTCAATTATTACTGAGACATCTTCTATTTGACTATCTAATTCAGAAATATTTGCTTGGACGTTTGTCGCAGATTCATTAACAGTTTTTGATTCATTAATAACACCGTTAACTAGGTCTTTTATCGATTCCTGCATTACATTGGCTGATTTTGCTAAATCACCAAGCTCATCTGTCATTTTCATAAGCTTAACAGGAGCCTGTTTTGTAAAATCTCCGGTTGATATGCTTTTAAGATGACCTGTTAATGATATAATTGGCTTTGATATCGAAATTGATATAAAGTAAGCTATACTGAGGCTAATTAATAAAAATAAAATGCCGGCAAAAATAATCCGTATTGTTAAACTTTGCAATCCGGTAAGCAATTCACTTTTAGGTACTGTTACGGCGAGCGACCAGTCTGTGCCATTTATGTTGTGGTAGCTGACATATTTGCTTACTCCGTTATAAAGATATTCCCCAACCCCTGACTTTCCCTTCACCATCTGTTTTTCAATTTCAACAATGGGCTTAAGTGAAGGATCTTTCTTTACATTTTCAAAGTCATTATCCATATTTAACACAAGATCCCTGCTTTTATGGGCAATGGTAACACCCTGTTTATTTATCATAAATGCTGATCCGGTTTTCCCAATCGTAATCATATCGGTTATTTCACTTAATTTATTACCATCTACTACAGCAATTACAGCGCCAATGATATCATTTCCGTTTCTAATGGGGGCTGCATATTCAATTATCATGGATTTATCAATTTTGTTTATAATAGGGTCAGATACTGCTTCCTGTCCTGACATTACCCTTTTGAAGTAATCCTTATCCGAAATGTCTGATATACTTCCATTCGAAAATTTGAGTTTTCCGTCTGGTGTAGCAATGCCTATTTTAAAATATTCATTTTCTTTAATATCCTGTTCGAGAATACTTTTTTTCTCTTCCCACGTACTATTAGTATCCTTTATAATATCTCTATTTGCGATTGCATTTACTTTTTGCATTTGCGTTTCTAACCGGCTTTCTATTAGTATTGCGCCCTGCTCTGCTATCTGAGGCATAATAGTTATAGTATTATCCCCTAATGCAGTATAACAACTTATATATGAAACTATCCCTAAGCCCGTGCATACCACAATTAATAATGCTCCAATATAAAGTATCATTTTTACTTTAATACTTCTCATGCTAATACCCCTCAATCATTCGTTGTTTATTTACTGTGAATTGTCATAGCTCAAATTATCTAAAAAGGTGTATCCGTTTGCTATGCTTACTACTGCGCTTTGCTTTTCCTTTCTCTCATACAATTGGACAAATATGCGCTTAGCTGAGGCTTATTATCCTCTATTGATCTTGGATATTATTAATTCCCATGTTGTATCTTATCACCCCCTTGCTCTGAATCATTCTTGCATTAAACATATTGCGGTACTCATATAATCGGGAAGTATATCTTTAGCAAAATTATCCAAGAGTGTTTAATTGAATATTAAAACTTAAATGTAAGACTAATATTAAGACTACCTTTATTTCGAGTTAAATTTTATGTGTATCTTAAAAGATCATCCGATCCCTTGAAACTGCACTGTATCTGTCCTGGTTGACAAGAATAATATGGTTGTTCTGCTTTTATTGTGTGATAGTATGGCTATAAGGAGTGATTATTGATGAGACAATAAAGCAACTGACATACTCAAGAAATCCTTTTATAGATAAAGCATGTAATTATCTCCGTATAAATTACAGGGTGGTGTTTTAATATGGCTTTAACCTTAACCATTGAGATGATAATCAAGCAAGCAATTGGGCAGGGCGCACTTAAAAATTTACCCGGAGAAGGCAAGCCTATAGAGTTAAAAAATCTTAATCCATTTGAGACAAAAGAGGATAGAATGATCAATCGGCTTATAGCTGTAGCAGGAGAACTCCCAATAGAGATTATTATACTTAAAGAAATTGAAGGCCTTAAACAGAGGCTGGAAGAATGCAAATCAGATAGCGAAAAGCGAATCCTCCGGAGCAAACTAACAGAATTGAATTGGAAATATGAGATTCAAAGAGAGGCACGGCTTGGTTTTTATAACCGCTGATTTGCTTGTAAGAAAACTAGCATAGGAGCCAGCGAAATTTCCAGTTACCCATATTAGTAATCGGGATATTTGCAATGATTTTTATAGTAATTGGGGAGAGAATGAAAAATGTGTCGGAAGTTGAAAAGGAAATTAAGATTAGGAGTGTTAGTATGCAAAGTAAAATTTCTAATTCCATAAAACTTAAAACCCAACCTGTTGCAGTATTCCGTACAGATTTTAAGCCTGAAGGGGCCTTACAGTTTAAGGAAGGGAAAAGGGGCTGCATAATTTCAATGTTGAATGTTGCATCCAAGGGCCGCATTACTATTTTTAATGAGAAAACTACAACGTGTCCGGGTGGTAAAGTTGCTTTTGGTTTTGGCAGATTTAAGTTAGGTTTTATGGAGTATTTTCTTTCAACCGGCAATGCAGGTGGTAAGGAAGGAGAGTTCTATAAAAAAAGCCCTGAATTAGCAAAAAAATTTGGTACTGAAT
>DHSK01000147.1 GCA_002408445.1 Syntrophomonas sp. UBA5288 | reverse complement strand
ATTCAAATATTGAGATAGGAGGTTGTTACAAATGAAGGTTAAAGAAAGAATGACCCGAGATGTAAAAACGGTGGGAATGGACACCAGTTTGACGGACGCTTTCAAGATCATGAAAGAAAGCAAAATTCGCCGGCTGCCGGTAATGGAAAAGGGAAAACTGGTAGGGATAGTTACCTTAAGTGATCTCAACCACGCGGCGCCATCATCGGCTACTACATTAAGCATACACGAACTTAACTACATTCTGGTCAAAACCAAAATCAAAGACATTTTACCCAAAAAACAGAACCTTATCACTATCAGCTCGGACAGTTACATTGAAACCGCAGCCAAAGTTATGCGGCAGAATAATGTCGGGGCACTGCCGGTAATAGATGACGGCAAACTGGTAGGAATCGTAACCGAAACCGATATGTTTGACGCCTTAATAGACATCCTGGGAGTTACCAAAATGCACAGCCGTATAGACATCTCCGCGGTGGACCGGCCGGGCAGTCTGGCCGAGATAATAAACATCATCGCCAAAAAAGGTGTCAATATAATCAATAGTGTAGTTTATGAACAAAAGAATCATGAATTCAAAATAATTCTGAGAATTGAAACCACCAACTGCGACATTATAGTGGATGAGATAAATAAAGCCGGTTATAAAGTAGAATCGGTCATAGTGCGCCGTGAAGGCGAGCTATAATCTTCCATTAATGTCGATTATATTTGACATAAGTCTTTAAGGATTGTATACTCTGTACGCGGACTAAATAAAAAGGGAAGCGGATCGGTCCTGGTGGGTCGCCTGGACTTCAAATCCAGTCTGCGCCGTAGTGATCCTGCGGTGGGTGGGTTCGATTCCCACACGCTTCCGCCAAATAAGATAAAACCAAAACCCTTGTAAGTATCGTGCAATGCGGTATTACAGGGGCTTTTATTATGGCCAACAAGGGGGCCAACAAGGGCCAACAAGGGGACGTTCTTTTTGTTGGCTAACGGCTAAGCATGAAAACAATATTAACACTCAAACCGGTAACTCGGTAACTCTGTCTTAACGTTACGTCTCTTCTGCTTTGACTTCACTATCGAGCTTACGTTGCCTGTTCTCCTCTTCCTCGTAAAACAACGTGGTAAAATCCACTTTCGCTCCCGCTCCTTTGGTAACCTCACATTTAATTTACTCCTGTTGTTTTTTACCATCATAGCAAAGCAATAAAAAGGGCCAACAAAAAGAACGTCCCTCTGTTGGCTTAATAAAAAATTTACTTTGCACTTAACACTTCTGCTACTTCGGGGTATAATGACGTTAAGAAAAGTTAATACTTAGCAGATTACTAGGGGAGCGAAAGCTGAGAGGAGCCCGGAGGCTTGACCCTTGAACCTGTAGGGATAATACCCGCGGAGGAAAGTAACTGTGTCGAATTTAAAGATGCATTTACAAATGCATCTTTTTTTTTGAGACTACCAGGTAATAGGGGTGCATTTCGACTTTGGCTTCTGAACAAGGAGGCGTCGTACAGTGAAAAATGTATTAACTATTGCCGGGTCTGATTCTTGCGGAGGAGCAGGGATACAGGCCGACCTTAAGACCTTTAGTGCACTGGGGACCTACGGTATGAGCGTTATTACAGCTATTACCGCCCAAAATACCAAAGGAGTACGGATGGTCCGGGAGATGGATGAAGAGATTGTCAGCGAACAGATCAACTGTCTGTTCGAAGATATCGACATCCATGCGGTCAAAATTGGTATGGTATCGAGTGTGGCCATAATTGATACTATTGGAGCATGTCTCAGGGATAAAGGTGCCACCATCGTACTGGACCCGGTTATGGTGTCCAAAAGCGGTTGTCATCTATTAAAGCCCGAATCCACCGAAGAACTGATCAAGGTTCTATTCCCTCTTACTCAGGTCGTCACACCGAATCTTTTTGAAGCCGAAGTTATCACCGGAGCTAAAATTGAAAACACCGCCCAGATGCAGGCTGCAGCCGAGAAAATACATAAACTGGGGGCCCGCACTGTAGTGGTAAAAGGTGGGCATTTGACCGGTGATGCTATTGATGTATTTTTCGACGGGAAGGACTTTAAATTGGTCCGCGGAATCCGTATCAATACTACCAATACACATGGCACCGGATGCACCTTTTCATCGGCTATAGCAGCCTATTTGGCGCGGGGCTGTGAGGTGTACACTGCGGTAGAAAAGGCCAAAGCATATATTAACGGAGCCATTGAAAACTCCCTCGAATTAGGCCACGGGGTAGGCCCCACCAATCATTTCTACCAATTTTTCAGCAAAGCGGGTGACTTAAAATGATGGAAAACAAATTAGGCGGCTTTAGCCTTTGTGCTTTGTGGTTTGGAGCATCGGTATCGCTGGCGGAAATAATGACCGGGAGTTTAATTGCTCCGTTAGGAATAAAGACAGGTATTGCAGTCATTCTGATCGGCCACCTGATTGGGACCTTGATTCTGTCGGTAACCGGCATTATCGGGTTCAAGGAAAGGAAACCGGCCTTGATGGCCAGCCGTATGTCGATGGGCAAATACGGTTCTTACCTGATTTCTCTGTTTAATATCGTCCAGCTGTTGGGCTGGACGGCCATTATGCTAATACAATGTGCCCGCTCTATGCAGTCTATTACCAGTGAACTGCTGGGGTTCGACAACTTTGCGGTTCTGGTGATAGGAATCGGTATCCTGGTGGCGATATGGGCCTTAAACCGGGACAAGGGCATAAGTACCTTGAATAATATAGCAGTCTTGCTGTTACTGGTGTTATGCCTGGTAATGCTTAAGGCTATTATGGGCCAGGGTACGATAAAACCAATCGACAGCACTATTTCCATCGGCCTGGCCCTGGAGCTCTGTATCGTAATGCCGCTGTCCTGGGTGCCTTTGATATCAGATTACACGATGTCCGGCAAGAGTTTGCAGGGCAGCTTTTTGGGAAGCTTTGTCGGCTATTTTGTCGGAAGTTCATTTATGTTTATCATCGGCCTGCTGTTTGCCCTGTATACGGGTTTATCCGACCCGGTCAGCAGCATAAACAGTCTTAACCTGGGTTATGCCGCTCTTTTGATTGTAATACTGTCAACCGTAACCACCACTTTTCTGGATGTTTACTCGGCAGTCATGTCAACTTTGAACCTTTCTCCGACTATTAACAGAACTAATCTCATATTACTTTTCTCTGCTCTGGGCACTTTGCTGGCCTTATTTTTCCCGATGGAACAATATCAGAACTTCTTATATATGATCGGATCTTTGTTTGCGCCTGCCTTTTCGGTAATTATTGCTGATTACTTTCTTTATCGCGCGGACAGATCCGGCCATATATTCAATCTGCCGGGGCTGATTGCCATTGTAGTTGGGATTGCGACTTACTATCTGGTACTGGGCCTGGATCTGGTGATTGGTTCGACTATTCCGTCCATGCTGGTAACGGTTCTGGTATATGCGGCCGCGCGAAGCATTTATGCCGCCTTAGCTCCTGCGCATCTGACCCACGACACCCTTTAAGGGAAAATTAATAATGGGAGGAAATAAAAATGCTGAATTCGATTGCGGCAAGTTTGAGAACGGTAAGAGAAAGAAATCCATTGGTTCAGGCTATTACCAATTATGTGACCATAAACGATTGTGCCAATATATTGATTTGCTTCGGCGCCGCTCCGGCGATGTGCGAGGCTAAGACGGAAGTAGAGGAATTTGTGGGACTGGTGTCGGCTCTCTATATAAACCTGGGCACGCTGACCGAGGAGCAATATGAAGCCTCGGTACTGGCAGTCAAAGCGGCGACCCGGTTGAATAAGCCGGTGGTGCTCGACCCGGTGGCCTGCGGGGCGATCAGCCGGAGAGCCAAGCTAGTGCAAGAACTGACCGCCGTCGGCAAGATAACAGCCATTAAGGGTAATATGGGGGAAATTAAATCCCTGGCCGGATTTGCCGCCAAAACGAGAGGGGTCGATTCCCTGGATGATGGTCTGGATGGAGTAGAGGCCTGCATCAGTCTGGCCCGCAAGTATAATACGATAGTGGCGGCTACCGGGGCTACCGACATCATAACGGACGGTGAACGGACCTGTCTGGTGGATAATGGGGTACCTCTGCTCACCCGGATAACCGGCGCGGGCTGTATGCTGGGAGCATTGACTGCCGCAGCCGTGGGGGCCTGTGAGGATAAATTTACGGCGGTGGTGGCTTCCATAGTAGCTATGGGCCTGGCAGGAGAAATGGCAGCTAAAGCCGTACAGCAAGAGCTGCCGGGCAGCTTCCGGGTCAAGCTTTTTGACAGTATGTATTGTATGACGGAAGAGGATATTTTGAAAGGCGGTAAGGTCAGATGTCTGTAGATTACAGCCTTTATCTGGTAACCGACCGCGGCATACTGGGGGACCGGGATCTGTTTAAGGCAGTTGAAGCTGCCATAAAGGGCGGTGTTACCGTAGTACAGCTGCGGGAAAAGGATATCTCCAGCCTGGACTTTTACAACATAGCGGTTAAGCTGAAGGAATTGGTGCACCGCTATAATGTGCCTTTGATAATTAATGACCGTTTGGACATTGCCTTGGCGGTAGATGCGGATGGACTTCATATCGGCCAGAGTGATCTGCCGGTTGAGGTAGCCCGGCGGTTGCTGCCCGGGAAAATTTTGGGCTATTCCGCTTCCACCGTAGAGGAAGCCCGCTATGGACAAAAAAACGGGGCTGACTACCTGGGGGTCGGAGCAGTCTATGCAACCGGCAGCAAAGCTGATGCCGGCAACCCCATCGGGGTGGAAATGGTTAAAAAGATTAAGCAAAGCGTGGCTTTGCCCGTCGTAGGAATCGGTGGCATAGGATTATCCAATATCGAGGAAGTTAAAACAGCGGGAATAGAAGGCGTTTCCATAATCTCGGCTATTTTAGGCAGCCCGGATATTGAAGGAACTTCACGCAGTCTGATTAATCTCTGGAGGAAGTAATGCAGAAGCAGTTTTTTATTGATTTTGACGGTACGGTTACCACCCGGGACACCGTGGCGGCTATGGTGGAAAGCTTTGCCGGGGAAGGCTGGCAGGAATTGAATCAGAAGTGGGAAAACAAAGAAATTTCCACCGAAGAATGTGCCCGACGCACCCTGGAACTTTTTAATACCGATTTAGGCGAATTGGAAAAGCTGCTCGACACTATCGATATAGACCGGTATTTCCCCGATTTTCTAAGCTTTTGTGAAAGTCAGGGATATCAGGTTTATATTTTGAGTGACGGTTATGATTTTAATATCAAACATGTCCTGAGCCGCTATAATATCGATCTGCCTTATTATTGCAATAAATTGCTGTATACTGACCGTTTTGACATCAAATGTGGTAATACTAATCCAGACTGTGACAGCTGCGGGACCTGTAAGACCAATTTGATGCAGGAACTTAAAATGCCGGGCTATCAGTCGGTGTATATAGGAGACGGCTATTCCGATACCTGCCCGGCTGAGCATGCCGATATAGTTTTTGCCAAAAGCAGTTTGCTGAGATATTGCCGGGAACACGGCATTAGTGCCATTGCTTTTGACAATTTCAGTGATATCATTAAGTACTTGCAAAGCGAAGACCGCTAAAGGCTCGAATTAGTAAAACCAGCGCAGGCCGGCCGGCAGGGCAATAGCCCTATAGGCCGGTTTTTATATACGGCAGATATATCGCTCCGCTCTAAATCCTTCTCCCTGTACCGGGGGCGGAGAGCAGGCGGCGGGATTAACCGGGCCGGCTTACTTTAACCGGCAAAATGCTATAATGTACTCAATTATCATAATTGGTGGGCATGGTGGGTACGATAAAATGTTATAATGTACTCAATTATCCCTGTGCAGAGGAATAAAATGGATGAATGTGGTTGATTACATGATCATCACGCTTCTTGTCCTGAGTGCATTAAATGGATTCAGACGCGGCCTCCTGGATGCTGTGGGTAGGATAGTAAGCCTGTTCTCAGGATTACTGGTGGCCTTATGTTTCTGTGATGATTTAGCGCTTATACTACAGCAGAGATTTGCCTTTACCAGTGTTCTGGCCGTACGGCTGCAGGATACGCCGCTGAGTTTCAGTACGCTGGACAATCCTTTACTGCAGCTGATCGCTGCGGATTTGCCGGGAGCCCAGGACGCACGCCTGTGGGCGGCCCAGATCATAGCTGTAATTATAAGCTTTTTAATACTCCTCGCGGTGGCCAGTATCCTCATTAACCTATTGTGGCAGCCCTTAACCGGTTTGTTTCAGCATGGAATAATCGGACTGGTTAATCGTCTGGCGGGACTGGTTTTGAATACAGCTAAAAATGCACTTATTATTGCGGTTATATTTTTGACCGTGTTTCCATTATTACAGGCCTGGGATGCTGTCAATCTTCCCATCCTGGCGGATATATGCAACTATGTATATAATTCCAGAATTTTATCCTGGTTATATGACAGCATTCCCCGCATGGGTCCATTCCCGGGCGTGGGTGTATAGCGGACCGATGGCTGGGGGCAAAATAAACCGATGATATTATTAGAAAGGCAGGTATTTTAATGGCGGATAGAACAGAGGAAATACGCAGTTGCTGGAAGAAAATGAATGATGAACAAATTAACGGAGCCTACAATTTTAGCTGCGGCTATCTGAGTTTTCTTAATAGCGTTAAAACCGAACGGGAAGCGGCGGAATTCATTGCCGGGGCCGCTTTAAGCCGGGGTTTTGAACCGCTGGAACAAGTTACTGCCATACATCCCGGACAAAAAATACTCTTTCGCAGTAAAGGGAAAGTATGTGGATTGGCAGTTATCGGAGAAGACATGGAAGCCGGATTTAATCTGGTGGCATCACATATAGACTCACCCCGTCTGGATTTAAAACCGCGCCCGTTATATGAGATGGATGGCCTGGCCCTGTTTAAAACCCATTATTACGGCGGGATCAAAAAGTATCAGTGGGTAGCCATGCCCTTGGCCTTGCACGGGGTAGCAGTTAAAAAGGATGGTTCGGTGATCAAAATAGTATTGGGTGAAGCCCATGATGATTTTAACTTTACCATCACTGATTTGTTGCCGCATCTGGCTAAAGACCAGATGGAAAAGAAGATGTCGGAAGCGGTGAAAGGCGAGGATCTTAACATAATTGTAGGAAGCCGGCCGGGCGATAAGGAGAAAGATCCGGTTAAACAGCAGATAGCCGATTTGATCAAAGAACAATATGGACTGGAAGAGGATGATTTTGTCAGTGCGGAACTGCAGTTGGTTCCGGCCCTGGCGGCCCGGGAAATAGGTTTGGATAGAAGTATGATCGGGGCATATGGTCAGGATGATCGTATTTGTGCTTATACTTCATTAATGGCGGCGTTGGAAGTGGAAAAACCGGCCCGCACCGCTTTGTGCCTGTTTGTGGACAAAGAAGAAATAGGCAGCATGGGCAATACGGGACTGCAATCACTGATAATAGAGAACATAACGGCCGAATTGCTGCACAAGGCGGGCCGGGGTGATTATTATACGGTAAGGAAGGTCCTGGCCAATTCGGCCGCTCTGTCGGCTGATGTTAATGCCGCGGTTGACCCCAACTATCCGGAGGTATTTGAAAAAATGAACTGCAGCTTTATGGGGCAGGGGATTGTCATGAGCAAATATGGCGGTTCCCGGGGCAAATATGATTCCAATGATGCCAATCCGGAGTTTTTAGGGAAAATACGCAAACTGTTTGATGATAACCAGGTAGTCTGGCAGGTAGGCGAACTGGGCAAAGTGGATCTGGGTGGCGGAGGAACGGTAGCCCAGTACATGGCCCATTACGGCATGGAAGTAGTCGACTGCGGGGTGGCACTGCTGGGCATGCATTCACCTTTTGAAGTAACCAGCAAGGCTGATGTATATATGGCTTATAAAGCTTATAAGGCGTTTTTGCAGCAATTCTAGACCCCCAGGGTGGTAAATTAGAAAATTAGACGCACCCGATGGGCACAACTGATGTTCCCTTCGGTTACTATTAAGGACGCTGAAGACGCTGAGTATTATGAATGACACTGAGGTTTTTAAAGTCCGAAATACCTGAAGAAGGTTTCGGCCACCCATAGGATTAATAATGGCAGGAGTGTTAAGGCTAGTACAAGGTGCAAGCGTTTTTAATACCCCAGCCCCGGCCCTGAAGCCCGCTCCTGACGTCGGGGCTGTAGGGCCTCCTACGGGAAAGAGGAGTAAAACCGTAGGCTGGCCTACAGGGCGTAGCCCTTCAGGCCAGTGCAGAGCATGACATGGGAAAAACCCAGTCCTGAAGCCCGCCCCTAATGTCGGGGCCGTAGGGGTGTAGGGTGCGACCTGAGAGACATAAGTTACTGCAATGTTTTTGAAAAGGAGGGATGGCAGATGGGAGAGAAGATAAGACTTACGGAAATGGTCCGGGCTGCAGGTTGAGCTGCTAAAATAGGTCCGGGGACCTTAGAAAACATTTTAAAAGGTTTGGAGTTGCCTGCCCATCCCGGGTTGCTGGTGGGGCTAGAGACGCGTGATGATGCCGGAGTATTCAAGCTTAACGATGATTTGGCCATTATTCAGACCATGGACTTTTTTACCCCTATGGTGGATGATCCATTCGTATTCGGACAGATAGCTGCGGTGAATGCTATCAATGATATTTATGCTATGGGGGGTAAGCCTCTTACGGCCTTGAACCTGGTCTGCTTCCCCCAGTGCGGAGATATGCAGGTGCTGCGGCGCATCCTGGAAGGAGGTCTGGATAAGATAAAAGAAGCCGGAATCGTACTGCTGGGCGGGCATACGGTGGATGACAACGAGCCTAAATATGGTTTGTCGGTTACCGGCTTGATCGAGCCGGACCGAATGATAACCAATAGTGATGCGCGGCCTGGCGATGTATTGATTCTGACCAAACCGCTGGGAACCGGAGTAATAGCTACCGCTGTAAAAGCCGAGATGGCCTCGGCAGAGTCTCAGGCCGAAGCCATCAAATGGATGACCATGCTTAACCGGGAAGGCTGCGCCGCCATGGTGGAGACCGGAGTAAACAGCGTTACAGATGTTACCGGGTTCGGGCTCATAGGGCATTTATATGAAATGGCCTCGGCCAGTAATGTCTGGATGGAGATTCATAGCGACAAATTAGCTTTTATAGCGGGAACCAGGGATTATGCCAGTATGGGATTGATTCCGGCCGGAGCCTATACCAACCGGGATTATCTGAAGGATAAAGTAGACATCGCTCCGGGGGTCGATTCAACTCTGGCCGACCTGCTTTTCTCACCGGAGACGGCAGGTGGATTACTGATCGCAGTGGAAGCCGGCCGGGAGGAACTACTGAGGCAAAAGCTGAAAGACCGGGGCAGCATGGCCTACAGTATAGGAAGGGTCGTTCAGGAAGGTTTCAAACCACTGCAAGTGGTATAGTTGCTGGGGGAATGGATGGATAGAATATGGAACGTAAGCAATTTAATCTGGGCGATGTAGTCCGCATGAAAAAGCAGCATCCCTGCGGTAGTTACAATTGGACCATAATACGTATGGGAGCAGATATAAAGATCAAATGTGAAGGTTGCGGCCGGGTGGTTATGCTGCCCCGCATGCAATTTGAAAAAAGAATGGTAAGAATCGAGCGGCCGGGAGCAGATGGGACTAACATTTCAGGCACTTGATACATATTATGATAATAGAATAAGTGCCTGAAAGGAGAGACCCCAGGTGAAAAGAGTTGATAAAATTTTTAATACCGGTGACCTGGTAACGGTGAAGAATCGCCCTGCAGATGAGCGTTTTTGTATTATTGGCTTTAAGACCAACTATAACAATGAAGAAATAGCAATACTAAAGGCACTTTATCATGATACCCATATTATTGAAAAGCCAGTAAAAGAGTTAACCACCTTACTTATAAAAGGTAACCTGTAATTAAGTGGGAGCTTTGCTTGCATCAAAATAACAATATTGCTATAATTTATTGGTAAGTCCCTGCTCCGGTTAGACCGGAGCCGAGTCCATAAAAATGGACTAGTCCGCAGGGAGGAGGTGTAACGATGCGCAGATATGAGTTAATGTTTGTTCTAAAACCCGACCTGACCGAAGAAGTCATCGCCGAAGTAAAAGAGAGATTACGTAAGATAATTGATGAGTTTGGCGGCGAGTTTGCTAATGAAGCTGATGGTTGGGGCAAAAAGCGTCTAGCTTACAGGATCGAAGACTATGCTGAGGGAATTTATTTTCTGTGGTATTTTGACGGTAAGCCGGAAACTGTTCAAGAGTTGGACAGGGTTATAAAATTATCCGATAAATTCTTGCGTCATATCATTATTCGCCAAGATGAGAAATAACCACAAATAGTTTGGGGGGGAACGATTATGTTGAATAGAGTTATCCTGATAGGCCGGCTTACGCGTGACCCGGAATTAAGATATACTCCTAATGGGGCTGCCGTGTGTAAGTTTACCCTGGCAATTAACCGTAAATTCAACAGAGAGGAAACCGACTTTATCGATATCGTGGTCTGGCAGAAACTAGCGGAGAATTGTGCTAATTATCTGGGTAAAGGCCGGCTGGCAGCAGTTGAAGGCAGGTTACAGATAAGGACTTACGAGACCCAGGATGGCCAAAAGCGAAAAGTTGCCGAAGTAGTAGCCGACGACGTAAGGTTTTTGGATAAAGGTGGGACAGGTTCCGTACATCGCGAAACCCAAAGTGCACCCAAGAATGACGAATGGAGCGACCTGGGGCATGAAGTCAACCTGGAAGATATCGACATAGTAGATAACAATGATGATGACATACCTTTTTAAAAAGGAGGTAAGCTTTGAGTGAAAAAAGATAAAAGGAAAAAACGGCGTCAGTGCAATTTCTGTGCTGATAAAGTTGAACATATAGATTACAAAGATTTGTTCAAACTCCGTAGATATATCACCGAACGCGGGAAGATTCTTCCCCGCCGCATTACCGGCAATTGTGCCAACCATCAGCGGCAGTTGACGGTAGCTATTAAAAGAGCACGCTTTATGGCACTTCTGCCCTATACATCAGAATAAAACCAGTTCAAGCCCTCTTTTACGGGGGCTTGATTTATTTAAGAAGGAATCAAGGCATTGTTGAAGAAAACAAAAGGAGGAGGTGCATGTATTTGAATACTCGGAGCAAGGACATTGATGTAGCCCAGAACTTTAAGATTATTGAATGGCTCAAAACTGAGCTGCTCGATGCGGTGGCCGACCTTTTCAAATCGCTCATTAAAACAGGCAATGATACTAAAAATGATGCACTGGCTTCCATAATTATTATCACCTATCTGCTGGGCCGAAGAGTGGGAGTTTCGTTTTCGAACCTGGACCGCACAGTTAAAGACAAACTGAATGTTAGCATAAAAGAAGCCCGGGAAGTGGAACGGTGGTATAATGACCTGTTCGAACTGTCAAACTATTTGGAAAACAAGAAGAGGTGATACCTTGCCGGCATTCGTCCTATATCTCATCTTATCATGTCTGACCTGTCTGGTTATGATTAATATACCTTCACTTATGTTTGTACTTGCCATCATATGGGGAATTATATTAATACTCACCGGACTGGAAACCAATAAAAAGCAATTAACCATTATATATGCCGCTAATTTACTACTGCTGTGGTTTTTGGCCGGAACTATCGATTTCCTGTATATTGGCTTACCGGCACTGGCTATGGCATTTCGAGCCATCAATAAAAACAGCGGATATTATAATTTGCTCAAAGTGGGACTGGGTACAGCGGTCATAGCGGGCGGGCTTTTACTTGGCCTGATTTACCTTAACGGAGATAATGGCATTACCCAGGTAGAACACCAGATTAATAATTATGTAAAAGAAAACCTGGAGTTATACGAAAACTCCGGAGCATTTGAACTCTACAGAGATACCGGAATGAGCGAAGCGGAGTTCGAATCCTCGCTTTACAAGATAGTACACGTAATGGTACAGCATATGCCGGCTCTCTATTTTCTGCAGACGATAATGATTACCGCAATAACTCTCTATCTGGCATCACGCCTGGCCCGGCGCCGGGGACTAAACCGGCTTGAAAAACGGCCCTTTGCCGGCGAGCAGTTGCCCTGGCAATTTGCCTGGGTAGTCATAGCGGGTCTGGGATTATGGCTTACCGGCCAGGAGGAATCAACCATGAGGCTGATCGGCTCCAACCTGCTTGCTGTAATGGCACCGGTACTGGCCTATTTTGGCTTATCTGTGCTGGCTTTTAAACTAAATAACGTTCATCCTTTTAGAAAACCATGGCTTACCGTACTGATTGTAATTACAGCTATTTTTCTCACTTTGCCCGTATTGATTTTTCTAATCCTTTTGGGGTTATTTGATTCACTAATCGATTATCGTAAACTAAGAACCGATAAGGAGGTGCCTTTATGAAAATAATACTAGTTAAAGATGTAAAAAGTTTGGGGCGCGCAGGTGAGATCAAGGAAGTATCGGACGGTTATGCCCGTAACTTCCTGATTCCCCGGGGTCTGGCCTCCGAAGCCACTACTACTAAATTAAAAGAGTCCCAGGAAAAACAGGCGCGGGAGCAGAAGAAAAAAATCCGTGAGACTGAAGAAGCGCAGGTTCTTAAGCAGAAACTGGACGGACAATCAGTAACTATAGCGGTTAAAACGGGTGGCTCGGACCGGTTGTTTGGCGCCGTAACCGCCAAAGAAATTGCCGATGTTATAAATGAACAATTCCATGTCAAAATTGATAAAAAGAAAGTCGAAATGACCGACCCCATAAAACACTTGGGCGACTACCAGGTTAAACTAAAAATTTACCCTTCCATCCAGGCCCAGATCAAGGTAAAAGTAAAAGCCCAATAGCACCTGGAGGACGTTAAATACTACAAAAGGAGCTGGTCCGGCACATATTTAACCATCAGCCGGGTGATAGTAAGTAATAAGAGCCGGGGATGCCGGAATGGAATATACTGTATGCAATCAGGCCGGAAAAAGCACGGCTTTGCTTGTGTTGACACCCTTTGGTGCTTCTGCTAATATTAGTTTGCTGATTAGTAAGTAAAAAATATAAGCGCAGGTTAAGACCTTGGGGTATGTCCTGCGGACATGGGCATATGATAATATAGACAAACTGTTTTTGTGTAATAAGGCAGGGGGTGCAAGCCATGGCGGCTTTAATAATAGTAGGAGCACAGTGGGGAGACGAGGGCAAAGGCAAAATAACCGATTATATAGCCGAGAAAGCGGATTATGTCGTACGCTACCAGGGAGGCAGCAACGCCGGTCATACCGTAGAAGTTAATGACGAGAAATTTATGCTCCATTTGATTCCCTCCGGCATTTTGTACCAGGATAAAACCTGTATCGTAGGTAATGGGGTGGTAGTTGACCTGGAGGAAGTAATAACCGAAATAAACGGTTTACAGGCCCGCGGTATTGATACCAGCCATTTAAAAATTAGTTTAAAGGCCCCGGTGGTATTACCTTACCATAAAAAAATAGATGAAATGCAGGATCGCAGCCAGAAAATTGGTACGACCAAAAGAGGCATAGGTCCGGCTTATGAAGACAAATTCAGCCGCACCGGCTTTCGCATAAGCGATTTTCTGCAGCCTGATGATGCTATTAAGGAACGCATGCAGGCGGTGGTGGCTTATAAAAACAAGATCCTGGATAAAATCTATGAGGAGCCCGGTTTCGATGCCGCTGAAATATACGAACGTACCCTGGAACAGATAAACATACTTAGAGGCAATCTGGCTGATACCTCAGTAATGGTGTATGATGCCATAAAAAGCGGCAAAAAAGTGCTCTTCGAGGGTGCGCAGGGAACTTTGCTGGATATCGACCACGGAACTTATCCTTTTGTAACATCTTCCAGCCCGACGGCCGGAGGTGCCTGCACCGGTTCCGGAGTAGGACCTACCTGCATAGAACGAGTCATGGGCATAGCGAAAGCATATACTACCAGGGTAGGGGAAGGACCATTCCCAACCGAGTTAAACGATAGTTTAGGCGAGTTGTTGCGCGAAAGAGGCGCTGAGTTTGGAGTTACCACCGGGCGGGCACGCCGGTGCGGGTGGCTGGATGCCGTAATCCTCAGATATGCGGCCCGGGTCAATGGCCTGACTGATTGGGCCATAACCAAGCTGGATGTGCTGGATACCTTCAAAACTATAAAAATTTGTACCGGCTATCGTTACAAAGGCCAGCTTTTAAGTGAATTCCCGGAAAACATTAACATACTGTGCCAGTGTCAGCCGGAATATACCGAAGTGGAAGGCTGGCAGACCGATATCACCCGGGTGCATGAGTATAGCGAACTTCCGCCTGCCGCCAAGGCTTATATTGCCAGAATCGAGGATATAACAGGCATAAAAGCTTCGATCATAGCGGTGGGACCGGGACGGGCCCAGACCATAGTGACTGACCCGAGTTTCCTATAGAATTGTCACCGGGCCGAAAAAATGTTAAAATAATTAAACCAGATGGGCGCGTAACTCAGCGGGAGAGTGCTACCTTCACACGGTAGAAGTCGTAGGTTCGAACCCTATCGCGCCCACCATATAAAGACAGCAATAGCGGGGTTTATCAGACCCCGCTATTTTTGTGGCTAAGGCTTGATTTTATATTTGGGGCAAAAATTGGGGCCATAAAAATTCAGTGGCTATTTTTTTTATTAACCCCCCATGACCAGAAGCTGCAACCATTTATTAAATAGGGTATATCTTATAGTCCGTAGCCAGCCCTACGGCCCCGACGTTAGGAGCGGGCCTCAGGGCTGGGTTGCGATCAAATCCATGACATCGCGCCGCATGCTGGGCGGGACTTCTTGGGTGGGCTTGCCCAGGCGGACGAACATCTGAATAGTACCTCCATCTGGTGCATAGTCGCGGTGGATGCCGCTGTAGGGTTCTTTCATTTCGGGATATTCTTCCAGAGCCTGACTGAGCGGCTGCATAGCAAAGCCCAACCGCTGCGCGGTCAGTATCAATCTACTATAAAGCATGCCGCTTTTCACCTGATTGGAACGGCTGTTATCCTTGGTAATAATCAAGGCATAGGCCGGGGTATTATTCACCGAGGTCCGGGTAGACTTAATAAACATATCTGAGGCAGCTTTTCCTTGGTTTAGCGAAGGAAATAAGGTGACCAATCCTTGCATAAGGTGGCGCATGATTCCCGCAGTGCCCTGACCTTCGACCGAAAAACCATAGCGATATTTATTCTTTTGGTACTCGTTAGCGCGAAAGATGACTTCCGTTTCCTTCATAACACGGCTCACGCCCGCTTCGATGGTCGCACTCTGCATGGCATAGCCGCTTAGTTTATCCCTGTTTTTCTGGTCCTGAAAAATCTCCATTGACAGACCGGGATCGGTATTGATGGCCTGCAACTGTTTGATTTCTGCAGTAGTTAACCTGGTTGGCAGATAGGCCGCCCGGTTTGTGTCCGGCAAAAACAGAAAATCATACAGAGGGTCGGGCTGAGGTTTCGTTTTAGTAAGCGTTATTTTGGCTACCGGTTTGGTCTTCATGCTATTTGATAGTGTTTGTTCGTTATAGGTACCTTCTGGAAATAATTCCAGCGCAGCTTGATACCCTAATTCATCCCCGGCAATTTTGACATATTCCAAGAAGGTGCCTTGAGTAATCATCATTTGCCGGGCAGGAGGGTCTACCTCGTTGGTTGTGCGTTCACTATCGGCATATAAATAAAATACCATGGGGTTATTTTTATCGAGCCGGATTTTCCACGGCTGCATGTTGTGACCGTTAGCCGCCAACAAACCGTGAGCCGCCAGACGTATCCTGGGATCGTCAAATTTTTGGGCGTAAGTCTTTTGCCAGGGTTCCAAATACTTTGGCTGTTGAAAGATTCCGCTTAAGATTAACAGTAACGCCAAAGCGGCAATAAGCAGTGCTCCCAAGCATGAAAAGATAATAATCATTGTTTTTTTCGCCTTCCACTTGTGCATTGAGGACCTCCTATATTCCTATATTTTATTTTGCACATTTGTTTATAAACCTATTATAACCAGTATCATCTGTATCTGGTCCTATAAATTTATAGACCAAATTATAATTTATCTGGCTTGCTTTTGCTGTCCAAGATGTTAGGTTGACTATATGCATTGTTAAGGTTGCTCCCTGCGCCTGCGAGTATTTGTAAAACTATATCAGCAGAGTCCGAATTCGATGCCAGTGAAATATAAGAACGTACCCTGGAAAAATATAAAAGTTAAACAGACGTTATTTTAATGAAAAGGTCTCGAGATAGTGAGAAAGGTTTTGAAAAGGAGGAAAAGTCTGTTATTGTTAAATAAACCATAATAGTAATAAAAAGGGAGAATGCTAGGTGAAAGAGATATGATTCCAATCATATTATTTGTTTTAGTGGGATTTATTCTTTTAATTTTTTGCATACCAATAAGTTTACGGGTTTACAACAAGGTAAATCTATGGGCTGATGAGACTGAAATTGAAGAATTAAAAAAGCGGATCATGCTTGGAAAACCTAAAGTAACTCTGGTAATTGTAATTCTATTGGGATTATATTGGTTATGGGTAGCTGGGCTTTTGATATTGGGAAAGCCTGTAGCATCAGTTGAATACTATTCGTTTTTAATTTGGGGTTTGGTGTTTCTTTTATTTAACCGGAAACTAGGCGCAATTAACTCTTTTTGGGCTTTACGTTATAGGAGTATGTCTTATCCTATCCTGGTAGGACGGTTAAACGTATTTGTTGTGGGGGTGTTCCTTTTATTTTTCGCTGTTCTTTGGTGATCCTGACGCTATCAGTTAGGGGAGTTCAAGCTTCGAGGTAAATATTTAGTTCATTGCTGTTTAAATGATAAGTTTTGGCTACATAGTCTTACTGATCATAGAAATCTCCGTTTTTGTTGATAAGACAGAGTCAAAATACGTTATGACAGACAGCAAAAAAGGCTTGTTGCTAAAATGGCATTATATCTATGGGGGAATACCCTTATCTATAAGCAGAGCCGAGCCGAAACTAATATTTTATCTAACCGGATTACCTGGCACTTTAATAAATAGCTGTCAATGATCAAGAAAAATGTCACCCCTTTACCTAGATAACTCAGCAGCAGAAATGTCATCCTTGCTGCGGCTTTTAGAATAGAAGATCGTAGTATATGCAAACCAAGGTGATTTGTTCTTTGGCCTGGTTTTAGACTGAGCTGGCAGGCTATTCCAAGAATTGTCCTGCTGAGGTATTTGTACTATACTTTCCTTGGGCTGAGTTTTGAGCAATTCGGGTTTAAGAACGAGGCCTTTATAAAGGACCTGCATTCCGATATGCTTACTGGTTGCTACAGTAATCGTGTCATGAGGGGATGCAGGTACTTTTATATTTCCTACCTGAACAGGCAGCCGGTATTTATGGTTATCAAAGGAAAAAGAAAGGCCTGAATCAAGTTTTCTTATCACATGTTTGGCAAGAATCAGCTGCAATGAAAACAAATCTTGCTTAGGCAAATAGGCCTTTTCAGGGTTAGAAGCCTGGACGACGGTGAATTTAGGTTGTAGTAGGGAATATAATGCTTTAAGAATTCATTAGCCTGCTCCACAGAGGGGAAATACCTTTATGCTGCATATCTTTCGCCAAACGGTCCTGTAAAGTCTCCCAGAGCCTTTCAATACCACCTTTGGCCTGAGCAGAGCGGGCAATGATCAACAGGATGTTGAGTTCATTGAGAGCTCTGGCAAAGTTAGTCTGTTTTTCCACTTGGCCGGCCAACTCTTCTTCAAGAGATAATTCCCTTTTCTTTTTACTGTTGTAAACAAAAACGGTTCTGCCATCAGTGTAGATTTCTCTTGGCAAGTGCCCATCCTGATTCATCTGAAACATCAGTTCACAATAGCCTTCGAAGGTTTCTTCCTTTTCAAAATGAAGAGCCAGGATACGACCAGTGGCATCGTCAACTGCACCGTGCAGGTGCAAGTAAGAACCACTACCAAGCCAATCAAAACTGGAAGTATCCATTTGAACCATTTCACCTTCGCGTTCCCGGGCATTTCTCGAGCGATGTTTCTTAGGTCTGCGCTTGGCCTTCGGAGAGCGAATGCCACAGGCCTTAAGATATCTTGAGACAGTGCTTACTGAAACAAAAATGTCTTTATCTTCAGCAAGCACATCAGTAGCATGACAAAAATTATATCCGGACAACTCCGTTTGATAAATTCGGCAGATTTCTTTAGCAACTTCGGGATCCAATGCATTAGCCGGTTTACGTTCTCTATTCTTATGCAAAATGCTCATAACCCCATTTGCAGATGCCTCCGCTTTCATCCGCTGTACTTGTCTTACACTGAGGTTTAGAAGTTCTGCAGCCTGCTTATTTGTAAAACGGCTTGCCAATAGTTCTTCGATGATAGTTATTTTTCTTGCTTCTTGTTTGCTCATTTTTAATTTCATCCTCCCATTATATCTTTATCCTGGGGGATGACATTTTCCCTGAAGAGTTATACCATGACATTATCACTGATCAATAACAACACTTTAATAAATAGCTTGCAGTTTACACGTATATTTGTTATCATTATTTTTGCAACAATTGCGGAGCTGTGGTGTAGCGGTTAACATGTCGGCCTGTCAAGCCGAAGACCGCGGGTTCAATTCCCGTCAGCTCCGCCATATTTTTCTGGGGCCTCGAAAGTTGACTGGGATGCCTGATTGGTATAAAATAGCGTTGTAATGCGGGAGTAGCTCAGTGGTAGAGCACCGGCTTCCCAAGCCGGGTGTCGCGGGTTCGACCCCCGTTTCCCGCTCCATAAGTATTTTTGGCACTTTTAGCATAGCTAAAAGTGCTTTTTGTTGTGCTTTTCCACCTCTTTACAATGTCAAGACCGATAAGTTATAAAGTTGGTTTTTGATCTTTAAATTAGTTAAAGATTTATCATATTCGCCTTTATCTTCTATTCTTATTTTCATATTATATCGACAATGATAGAATAAAGTGGAATAATTGAGAAATATTTCAGGCCGCATCCAATGACTTCTTGCTGTTTAAGGGATTATTAAATGAGGTTGAATCATCCCAGAGGAGGGACATTAAATATGGATAATAATCCGGAGTTCGGAGATGATTCGCTCTGGCGCTTGGCAATACAAAACTATTATCCGAGAATTCTCAACTATGTGTATTTTTTAACTGAGGATCGATATTTGGCTGAAGATATTGCTCAGGAAACCTTCGCTAAGGGTATTGCCAAATTCCATCAGCTTAAAGATCCGGACAAGTTTTTCCCCTGGTTACTCTCAATAGCTATTAATACTGGTAGAACTCAGATTGAAAGAAATAATCGAACCGTTCCAGCATCGGGTATGGAATTTTATAATTCTAAGTTGCCTGTTGATGAGTCCCCTGCAGAATTATTTGAAAGACAAGAAACGGCAGCTCAGGTGTTAAAAACTATTGGCAAATTGTCTTACCAAGAACAACAGGTAACCGTTATGCGCTATTATTTAGATATGAAGGAAAAGGATATTGCCTTTGCGCTGGGGGTAAGTACAGGGACGGTAAAGAAACAACTTTTTCGCGCCCGTTCCAGGTTATATAACAATCTTCAACAATTGTTTGCCAAGGAAGGTGATCAAAATGACCGATGAAAAATTTGATAGGTTTTTAAGCGATTCATTCAAAGCAGCTGAGCTTGAAGTCAATACTCCTATCAGCGAACTGGAACAAATGATTGCTGAGAAAATAACAGTAAATAAGCAGAAGAAAAAACAGAAGCAGCGTCGTGTGATACAAATAGCAGCTGCCGTAATTTTATTACTAGGTATATCAGGAGCAGTTTTCTTTCCAGAGCCGGTTTGTGCCCTAAAAAAGCAATTCTTCCAGACTATACTTAATATAGGGAAAAGTATAAATATCAGCCTAAACAGTGATGGTAATCAGCTTCAATTCCAAAACCATATAGCCGATGAAGTCGCTGCTATACAGCGGGATATACCCTTTAAAATCTTAGTTCCCCAATATATACCACCCGGATATACTCTTGATAGCGTTAAGCAGAGCCCTACAGATGAGCAAATATGCATTATTATATCCTTTAGCGCACCGAATGCTAAAATACTCTTTACCCAGACTAGCATGCCAGAAAAATTCAGTTCTTCAGTAAACGTCGGCGCTGGGCAGGCTAAAGCCGAGAAAGTTCAGATCGGTAGTGTGAAGGTAACCTAATCACTTTTGAGGAGGGTTCTGCCAGTTTATTGTGGATTACAGATGATCATATTATATGTCAGATATTTGGAGATGTTAGTCCTAATCAAGCCATAGAAATAGCTAATTCAATTAAGAATTAACAAAGACGAAAATAGCAGTGGGGGCGTCAATTCCCACTGCTACAGATATCTTAAGGGGAAAAGTGCACTATGATTTTCGATAAGCATGACTGAAATACAAATTTTGGAACCGCCATTTTTGGGCAGAAGGCTATTATGTGAGCACGGTTGGATTTAAATTAAGCAACCATAAAAAAGTATATCCAAGAACAAGAAAAACATGACATAGCACTCGATAAGTTGAGTGTTAAGGAGTATGAGGCCCCCTTTAAGGGGTAGCAAGCAATACAAATGCCCTTTCAGGGGCGGCAAAAGCGGCAAAGGCCTAGTGGCTTGAACGAAAGTGAAAGCCAGCATCTTAAGGCGCTGGTCGGTAACAGAGGCTTATAGCCTCAGAGCAAACCACCCGTTAGACGGGTGGTGCTGATTGACTCAATTTGTAACTCGTGTGTACAATTACAATAATCTCATAAAATTAATGGTTGTCAAATATATTTCTTTTTATTAAACTATTTGCTATTCACATTTTCTCTGTTGTTGGTTTTTATAAAGTTAACAGTGTAATTTAACAAAAGGAGTGGATTGTTTATGAAATTTCGCAATTATCTTTTAATTGCCTTTATAGGATTTTGCGTTATATTTTCGACGAGCAAAAATGCTTTTGCATTTTCATCGAATAACGCTAATATTCCAACCTTTAATGTAACCTTGAATGGAATATTAATAAATAACATTAATAGTGACTATCCCTTATTAACATATAAAGACATAACCTACTTCCCGCTAACCTGGGATTATTGCAGATTTTTGGGACTGGATTGCCAATGGGATCAGACTTCTGGTCTCACGATCAATAAAACCGGGCAATGTTTTGCCTATAAAAATCAAGAAATAAATAGTGTGATAAATAATATGCAAACCCGGTATTCAGTGGTTATACCAAGCTATCCAATCACAATAAATGGCCAAAAAATAATAAATAACAAGGAAAATTGGCCTTTAATTAATTTTAGAAACATTACTTATTTTCCATTAACATGGCATTTTGCTGCTGAATTATTCGGATGGAATTATACTTGGTTTGAAGCCGGTGGGCTTGCAATTTCATGTCCAGGCGGCAAATCAGAAGACAGCGAAACGGTATTATCTTTAATCAATCAAATGGCCTTTGGACAGGTTTATTCGTTTAATGCCTCAATTACCGACTTAACTTCCAATCATGCTCTTTCTGGTTATAAAGGAATACATAATAATTATATTGAATATTCTAATTTTATTTCTTCAATTAACCTTATTACCAATCCCGGAACTGACAAAGTGGTTATAACAGGGATGAACGAGTATTATCAAGATTTCTATGTTAGGAAACCGAATATTGGATGGGGTCTAAGTTGCACCGGCGTCGATCCGACACCGGCGCAAAATCGAGGCATTATGCCAGCTTTGCAGAATAGACCGGAGTCTAAAATGATTATTAACTTATTAAATCTTCATTTCGTCGGTGAAGAAAGGGACAATATCTTATCCATTAATAAGAGCAAAACGGACGGCGGAATAAGTACATGGAAGATCATCACCAAGAATGGGACCTCTTCAGATAAAACCATTGATGTTCAAATCCTAGATTCGCACAGCAAAGTGAGATCAGTAAAAATAAATGATGGTTCATATTTATATGCTTACGAATTTATTGGCAATGCTTAAAAGGAATCAGGGGGACGGTTCCTTGACTCACTCCAAAGCCGGGTGTCGCGGGTTCGACCCCCGTTTCCCGCTCCATAAGTATTTTTGGCACTTTTAGCATAGCTAAAAGTGCTCTTTGTTGTGCTTTTCCACCTCTTTACAATGTCAAGACCGATAAGTTATAATCTTAAGGTGGCTTAAGGAATACTGAGGTAATTTTTGCAGTATAATTTAATATCCGAAAGGGGGTTTTTAAATATGAGTAAACATATTGTTACTGTAGTTAAGCCCAATTTGAAGAGGGATGCCAAAGACATAAATTGCCGGGAATGTGCAACTTCATGCCAGTCCGCATGTAAGACCTCCTGTACAGTTGGCAATCAGACTTGTAAACATAGCTAGATAAAATGTTTAAGGGGGTAAGCCCCCCTTTTTTGTGCCCTTTTATAGCTCAGAGAGGAGAGTTAAGATGTTTTTATTGGCTGACTATGATTTTAAAGCCAATCTGCATATATTCAGGTTTCAGAAAACTAATATAGTTATGGATGTAAACAGCGGCGCCATTCATCTGGTTGACGATGTCGCCTATGCTTTACTGGAGAATTTGACCGCCTGCCAGGGTGATCTGGAGCGGGCGGCTGCATTATGCGAAGGTAAATTTCCTTCGGAGCAGGTAGCGGAAGCAGTCAGGGAGATCAAAGCCGCTTATGAAGAAGAATCGTTGTTTACCAAGGATGAGGATATTGATTTCGATTGGCTGGAGATTCCGGTAAAGGCGTTATGCCTGAACATAGCCCATACCTGTAACATGCGCTGCACCTATTGTTTTGCGGAGCAAGGCAATTTTGGCCTCAGGGAGGCACTTATGTCGGCTGCCACCGGGCGGCAGGCCCTGGACTTTTTGATTGCCCGCAGCCAGGGCATCAAGCATCTGGAAGTGGATTTCTTCGGCGGCGAGCCCCTGCTCAACCTGGATATGATGAAGGAAATGGTGCGCTACGGCCGGGAGAAGGAGATATCCGAAGGCAAAAAGTTTAATTTTACCCTGACTACCAATGCGCTGTTATTGGACAGTAAGGTTATGGACTGGGTAATTGAAAACGATATAAGTGTAATCCTTAGTCTGGACGGTCGGGAGGAGGTCAACGACCGCCACCGTATTCTGGCCGACGGGCAGGGCTCTTACGGTAAGATTGTGCCCCATATAAAAGAGATGGTAGCAAGGAACCCGGTCAGTTATTATGTACGCGGTACCTTTACCAGAAATAATCTTGATTTCAGCAACGATTTAAAGCATCTGATAGAACTGGGGTTTGATGCTATATCGCTGGAGCCTGCGGTAGGGCAAAACGATTTGGCCATTAAGCAGGAAGATTTACCCCGGGTCCTGGAGGAATATGAAAGACTGACGCTTTTATTGCTGGATTATTATAAGAAGGGAAACAGGATTCAATTCTTCCATTATGATTTAAATCTTCAGCAGGGACCGTGTATTGCCAAACGCTGCAGCGGATGCGGAGCCGGTTGTGAATATCTGGTGGTAACTCCGGGAGGAGACATTTATCCCTGTCATCAGTTCATTGGGGAAGATGGATTTTATATGGGTAATGTAAGTGACGGCAAGATTGACCGTAAAATTGTCGACCGTTTTCGCCATAACCGTTTAAAGGATAAAGAGTGCCGCTTTTGTTGGGCCCGCTATTTTTGCGGAGGAGGGTGCCACGCTGCTGCTCTGCATGCCGGTGGGGATATGAGCACACCTGACCGGGTGGCCTGTACTATGCAGCAAAAGAGGATAGAGAATGCTATATATTTAGATTTCATGAAAAGAAGTAAATAAAAGTGAAAATAAAAGCAGGAAAAAGTGCAATTTGTCGCGAATCAATATAAGCGTGCCCACATCATTTTTTTAAAGGGAGGGTTTTATGTTAGGTTTTTTGCGACAAAAAGAGCATTTTCCTTTGATATTGGTAGTCCTTGCTATGGTAATGGTTTCCGGTATGTGGTTTTTAAGTGTCAGGACTCCTGCTTATGCAGTTATTATAGACGGTCAGCAGAAGTTTATGGTGAAAGACCGCAGGAATGTAGATAAAGCAATCCAGGAGATAAGCCGCGAACAAAATAATGGTTTGGATAAGAAGGAAGCTGAACTTGCCAAGGCGGTGACAATCAGGAGAACTATGGCAGCCCGCCGCGATATTATAAAACCGGAAGAAGTGCTGAACACTCTGCGCAAAGAGGTTAAGTTCGATGCGGTGGCTATAGTAGTTAATGGCAAGGCGGTAACTTATGTAGCCAGTAAAGATGTGGCTAATGATGTATTGACCAAACTTAAAAAACAATATTCCCAGGTGGATCAGGGAGAAAAGTTAATTTCCGCTAATTTGCAGGAAAAAGTTACCCTTAAGAACCAAAAGGTAGCGCCAGATAAAGTGAAAAAGGCTGAGCAGGCATTGGTCCTGCTTACGACCGGAAACGAAAATCCCCAAAAGTACGAGGTTAAAGAAGGAGATTCGTTGTGGATTATTGCCCGGAGAAATGACATGTATGTGGATGATATAAAAAAGGCCAATCATCTCGAGGGTGAAGATCTGCAGCTGGGTCAGGAACTGGTGCTTTTGAAAAGTCAGCCTTATATTAACGTCATCTCCAAGGTGGAAGGTCAGAAAGTGGAAGTAATTCCTTTTGAGACCAAGGTAGTGACTGACCGCAATGTTGCTAGCTCGATTAAGGTCAAACAGGAAGGACAAACGGGTGAAAAACAGATAGCTTATGTAGCTACCAAATGCAATGGGGTCGTCAGCCAGAAGAATGTTCTGGAAGAGAAAATCGTAAAAGCTGCAGTAGACAAAATAATTGTCAAAGGTTCCCGGGTTACATATGTTGCTTCGCGTGGCGGCGGGGGTTCAGGCAATCTGGACTGGCCGGTGCACGGATCGATCAGCCAATATTTTAGTGGAGGGCATACCGGACTTGATATAGCAACTCGTACCGGTACAGCAATTAGGGCCGCAGATAGTGGGCGCGTTACTTTTGCGGGCTATAGTGGAGGCTATGGGAACTTTATTATCATTAGCCATGGTAATGGCCTGGTAACCAGATATGCCCATTGTTCCAGCATAGCAGTGTCATCCGGAACTAATGTAAGCAAAGGCCAGGTAATCGGAGCGGTAGGGACTACCGGTCATAGTACTGGTCCGCATCTGCATTTTGAAGTTCTTTCCGGAGGATCTTTCCGTAATCCGTTAAGCTACTTAAGGTAATAATTTAATAAACCCTGGCCTGTTTGCAGGCCGGGGTTTATTTTTTTAATAAGGTGAGGGTTTGGTATAATTCAAAAACCCCATTTGTCATTGCTATGAATAAGTGCTGGTTTGTCACCCTACATATTATTTATATGTCATCCTGAGTGCAACGAAGGATCTTTCCCGCGCAAAGACGTAAAGATTCTTCACTAACGTTCAGAATGACACGCTATTCGTTTATTGTGGTGCGACCCATCCGAAGCGGGGCATAATACTAGTTTTGAAGGAGGTATAAATGATGTACGATGTAATAATTATTGGGGCCGGGCCGGCCGGATTGACCGCAGGAATATACACGGGCCGGGCTCGATTAAAAACCTTGATTTTAGAAGCCGGTATTATAGGGGGCAATGCTGCCCTGACTGATTTAATTGAAAATTATCCGGGTTTTCCCTTTGGAATCAACGGACCGGATTTAATGGATAGTTTTGTCAAACAGGCCGAACGCTTTGGCGTGGAACTGGTGCAGGAGGAAGTAACTGCGATCGAAAATACCCCGGAGGGGAAAAAAGTCGTTACCACCGAAGGAGAATATAGGGGCAGCGCATTAATTGTTACGGTGGGAGTCAAACGGCGTGAATTGGAAGTTGAAGGTGAAAAAGAATTTCTGGGGCGCGGGGTATCTTACTGTGCGACCTGTGACGGGGCTTTCTTCAGAGGGGTGCCGGTAGCGGTGGTAGGCGGCGGTGATACGGCGGTTAAAGAGGCCCTGTATCTGGCCGGTATAGCTTCCAGAGTGTATCTCATTCACCGGCGGGAAGAATTCCGGGCCAACCCTGCCTTGCTCGAGCGTCTCTATGCCACCGATAATATTGAACTGAAACTGAACCGGGTGGTTAAAAACATAAAGGGCAGCGGTTTGATGAATAAATTAGTACTTTATGATAAAGTGTCCGGTGAGGATGAAGACCTGGAAGTGGAAGGGTTTTTTGTCAGCATCGGGATGGTAGCGGCAGGCGATATCATTGGCGATCTGGTGGAAACCAGGGATGGCTATATTGTCACCGATGATCATATGCAGACTTCAGTCGAAGGAATTTTCGCCGCCGGTGATATTTGCGCCAAGCAATTCAGACAGGTGGCAACAGCGGTAGGCGATGGCGCCGTGGCCGGCATGGCAGTAACCGAATATTTGAAGGAAAGCTAATTTAGAGACGCTGAAGACACTGAATATTATGCATGACCCTGAATTTTTCAAATTCTTAAAAGGCTCCAGCCAATATCTTCTGATTCATGGAGGTTAACACAGATTTTTAAAACAGCCATACAAAATAATAATGGGGAATACCCAACTATAATGTAATAAAATGACGCATATTTACATAGGTAGTTGTCTCCTTTGAGCATTAAAAGGTCATTAGGGAAGTAAAAGGGCATTAAAGAAAATAATTATTAAGAAATGTTATAAGCCCCATAATATCCAGTATTTGTTTTCCCCTCGCCCAGTTAAGCCATAGTATAATGGGCAAGAGAGGGGAGAGAGAATTTTGTTTTATTCCAAAGATATTTCTGCTCGAGCAGGTTTAACCGTGCTCCTGATTATAGCTGTGCTGGCTGTTATATTTTTGGCCCGTAATAATTTCTTGACCCGACCGGCCGCTTACAATTTGTTTCATTATTTGACCGGCCAGGAAACCAAATTTATGACGGCTGATTTGGAGGAACTCGATACCGCAAATTATGTAATAAAATATCAGCCCGTCGACCAGGACTATGCTAAAATGGTGGGTGAGGTAGCTGAAGAGGCTTATAGCGAAGTAACCGGAGTTTTCGGGCAAAAGCCGGCCCGGAAAACTACGATCATTATTTATCCGGACAGTGCCTCATTAGCCCGCAGTTTTGGCTGGGACCGAAATGAAAAGGCCCTGGGGGTGTATTGGGGCGGAACTATCCGAATCCTGTCACCTGGAGCATGGCTTAAGGGCGATGATATGCAGGAGAATTTTGCCCAACAAGGACCAATGGTGCATGAATTAACTCATCTTTTAGTTGACGATATTACCAGAGGGAATTATAATCGCTGGTGGACAGAAGGAATTGCTCAGTATGTAGAGAAAAAAACAACAGGTTTTGAATTTTCAGAACCGTTTACAAATAGTGCGGATATGCAATATTATCATTTCTCGGCCCTGGCCCGTAATTTCGACAAACTGGACCAGCCGGTGGCCTACTGGCAGTCCCTGAAGGCGGTTGAATTTATAGCCCAGCGGTACGGTGAGCAGAGTCTTTTTGATATATTATATAGTCTGGGTCAACAAAACACGATGGATGAAGCTATATACGATATCCTGGGCATAGATATGAATACGTTTGAACAAGAATTTGGGCAGTATATTCAGCAGAATTATTAGGAGAGGTGCACTTTTTTGAAAGACCAATTAGTTATAGAAGGTGGACAACCCCTGTATGGCAGCGTTCATGTCAGCGGAGCTAAAAATGCAGGGTTGGTGCTTATGGCGGCCAGTATCATGGCCAGTGGACAAACTATTTTGGATAATGTTCCGCGTATCCGTGATGTGGAAGTAATGATAGAAATATTAAATGATATAGGAGTTAAGACTTTTTGGAATGCTGATGGCAGCCTGGCTATCTGTCCTCCTTCATCCGGGCAAGTAAGCAAACAAACCTGTGATGAATTATCCAAAATGCTGAGAGCATCCAACCTATTCCTGGGGGCTTTACTGGGATGTACGGGTGAAGCTATAGTCCCGTTGCCCGGCGGATGCGATATTGGTTCCCGCCCCATGGACCTGCATATTAAAGGGGTGCAGGCCCTGGGAGTACAGACGGAAATTGAACACGGTTATATTTATGCTCATTCCGGCCAGCCGCATGGAGCCAGGATTTATTTGGATTTCCCCAGTGTGGGTGCAACCGAGAATATAATGATGCTGGCCAGTAAAACGCCGGGCGTAAGCATTCTGGAGAATGCCGCCAAGGAACCGGAAATTGTCGACTTGGCTAACTTTTTGAATTTTATGGGTGCCAAAGTCAGAGGTGCCGGTACTGACGTCATAAAAATAGAAGGCGTGTCGGAACTTAAAGCCGGACGTTATTCTATCATACCGGACCGGATTGAAGCCGGGACCTACATGGTAGCGGCAGCGATCACCGGAGGAGAAGTACTGGTTGAGAATGTGATACCGACTCATTTGCATCCGGTTATAGCCAAGTTAAAAGAGAGCGGAGCCTCTATAGAAGAGACCGACGGTGGCATACTGGTCAAGGCCGGAGCCAGAATATTGCCGGTCGATATAAAAACTTTGCCTTATCCCGGGTTCCCGACTGATATGCAATCACAGATGATGTCCTTATTAACTTTGGCCTGCGGGCATAGTGTGATCGTGGAAAATGTTTTCGAAAACCGCTTTCAGATTGTGGATGAACTGAAGCGGATGGGGGCGCACATCAAGGTAGAAGGACATACCGCCGTGATAGAAGGAGTGACAAATCTCTGTGGTACGCGGGTCAGAGCTACTGATCTGCGGGCCGGCGCAGCGCTGATACTGGCCGCTCTGGCTGCCCGGGGGCAGACGACCATAGAAGATGCCGTTCATATTTTCCGGGGTTATGAAAATATTCACCAAAAACTGAGCAGCCTGGGCGCAAAGGTATATTAATAGAACAAAATATAGAATTTAAAGTAAGGAGGTGAATAGCCTCCTTTGCTTAAATTTGCTATCAATAGCCCTTAAACCAATCAGGGGGAAACAAAGTGAAATACCGAATACTGTCAGTCGGAAAAATAAGAGAGAGCTTTTACAACAGCGGGGTGGAAGAATATATCAAAAGATTGCGGCCCTATGCCAATATTGAGGTGGTTGACGGCCTGGAGGAAAAGATAAGTCCCCATGCCGGCGCCAGGGAAATAGAAAAGCTGCTCGATAAAGAAGGACAGAGAATCTTAAACTTGATTGGCGAGAATGAGATCACTATAGTATTGGATGTAAAAGGACGTTCCTTAAGTTCGGAAGAACTGGCCGGGCATATGCGGAAATGGAACGAGTCCGGTAAAGGCCGGGTCAATCTGGTAATAGGCGGAGCCCATGGATTATCCGAACAGGTCAAGCGGCAGTCTGACGAGCAGATCTCCTTTTCCCGCATGACTTTCCCCCACCAGATGGCGGTATTAATACTGACCGAACAAATCTACCGGGGCTTTAAGATTATTAAAGGCGAACCTTATCACAAGTAACCTTAGTATGAAAATACTGTTCTTGTCATTGCTATGAATAACGGTTTTTTGTCATCCTGAACTTGGGCTATGTCATCCTGAGCGAAGCCGAAGGATCTTCCCCGCTCGGAGATTGAAAGATCCTTCACTACGTTCAGGATGACATGCTATTCGTTTATCGTAGTGCGACCGCGTGATAATTCTGAACGCAGTGAAGAATCTTGCCGATATTGACGGTTAACACTCAGGATGACGTATTTTCATTGGTGGTTGTGTCCTCTGGGCATGGGCGGTTAATTAGAAATTTAGACGCTGAATACGCTGATTATTATGAGTGACACGGAATCTTTTAAAATTCAAAATATCCAACCCTGCATAATCTACCTCTTATACCCTTTCGCAATTTCTTCCCAGTTGCCATTTTACCTGACTATTATGTGTCCGACCAATTGGGTACAACAATGCTTATATTTTCAGCTTTACTTTGCTATCTTAAGTATTATAATTATGCTAAATATTTTAGGATATCCTATATGCATAAGCCTAATAAGCCAAGTAAATCTGAAGCTTTTTAAGCTGGTAGTTTTAAATTTATGTAAAGGACAGGATGAAATTGCTAAAGCAATTATTTAGGTGGATATTTGGTAAATCTTTAGAAAATGACCGGATCAGTGAAGAAAAATATAATGTTTTCTGGGGTATGCCGATATTAGCCAGCGATGCTATTTCCTCTGTGGCCTATGCCGTAGAGGAAATGCTGTGGGTATTAATACCGTTTGTCGGCATGGCATCATTCTTATGGATGCCGCGCATTGCGATCGCCATTATTGCCTTATTATTGATTTTGACTTTTTCTTACCGCCATGTAGTAGAAGCTTATCCTAATGGAGGCGGAGCCTACGTAGTAGCCAAAGAAAACCTCGGACCTGCGTATAGTTTAATTGCGGGAGCTTCCCTGTCGGTTGGTTATGTTTTAACGGTAGCAGTTAGTATCTGTGCCGGAACTACTGCCCTGATCTCGGCTGTGCCCGCCCTTCTACCTTACCGGGTGCCTATTGCGGTTTTATTCGTGATTCTGCTCGTTATTGGCAATGTACGCGGGGTCAGGGAATCTGCACATATATTTAGTATTCCTACTTATGCGTTTATACTCGCAGTTATATCATTGGTAATTGTCGGACTGGTCAGATATGCTACCGGGAATACTTTGCCGGTTCCCCTTGCACCTATGCAGGAAATTTCTTTTGGAACTCATCCGGTTACGTTGTTTATTTTACTAGCAGCTTTTTCATCGGGTTGTAGTGCCCTGACCGGTGTGGAGGCTATTAGTAATGCCGTTCCTAATTTCCGGGATCCTGCTCCGCATAATGCCAAACTTACCTATCTCTTGCTCGCTGCCGCTATTGTAGTTTGTTTTGGCGGAGTGGCTTCCCTGGCCAAGATATATCATGCTACACCTAATCCCGAATTAACCGTTATGGCCCAAATATCCTTAGCCGTCTTCGGCAAAGGCATTATGTTCTATATAATCCAGGTTACTACCACCATAATTTTGGCCATGGCAGCTAATACCGCTTTTGCCGGTTTTCCCACTCTGCTTTCTATTATTGCCCAGGACGGTTATGCACCCCGGCAAATGGCCCTGCGCGGTCATCGGCTTAATTATACCAACGGTATTACTTTCCTGGCTCTCTTAGCCATATTGCTGATCATCGTTTTTGAAGCCGATACCCATCTATTGATTGCACTGTATGCGATAGGTGTTTTTGTGGCATTTACTCTTTCCCAGACCGGAATGTTAGTACATTGGTTTCGCCTCCGAAATGAAGGCTGGCAATATAAAGCATTGGTAAACGGTCTGGGTGCTTTGACTACGTTAGGCGCCGTAATAATTGTCGGAGTAACCAAATTTACCAGCGGCGCCTGGATAGTTATAGTCGTAGTGCCTCTAATCGTCATGCTGATGTACAAGATCAAACAGCACTACCTCTTAGTAGCACAGCAGCTGGATATTCCTAACGATACTTTATCACTGATTGATTTTAATAATCCGCATAGACATCACGTCATTATTCCTATTGATAGTATCAATGGCATGGTGATCAAGGCTTTGCTTTACGCCAGGAGTATGACGAACGATGTTGAAGCTTTCCATGTGGAACCGTATGAGGGTGAAGCTGACAAGCTAAAAAGAAAATGGGCTATGCTTAATACTGAAATTCCATTAATTATAAGAGAATCACCCTACCGGGATGTGGTAGGGCAGCTTACAGAATATATAGGTTCGGAAGAACATGCTTCACGCCCCGGCGACTTAATTACCGTGCTTTTGCCGCAATTTTTCGTAAGCAAATGGTATCAAGCTTTATTGCATAATAACACCAGTCTGTTTATAGCTAATGCCATGCTCAACAAGCATAATGTGGTGGTATCTATTTTGCCGTTTTATCTGGCCGCATATAATGTGAAAAAATATCAAAAAGTAGACGATATTAAGGATAGTCAAGAGGAGTAGAATTGCCAATACGACTGGAGGGAGACATTCCGGTGTTATATAAAATTCATATCCCAACCCGCCGCCGCGACCAGATGATTAATATTACCGGGCAGGTGCGGGAGAAGGTGGAGCAGGAAAAAATAAAGGACGGGGTTGTGACAGTATACTGTCCTCATACTACCGCTGGTATTACGATTAACGAAAATGCTGATCCTGATGTGGTGAGGGATATTTTGATGCGGCTGAATGAGGTTTATCCCTGGGAGCACCCGCATTACCGTCATGCGGAAGGTAATTCGGCCGCTCATTTGAAGGCGGCTACCGTGGGGGTTTCCCAGTCGGTTCCGGTGGCAGACGGTCAGCTCCTGCTGGGTATGTGGCAGGGGATTTATTTCTGTGAATTTGACGGCCCCCGGGAGCGGACCTTTTATGTAAAAGTGCAAAAGGATTAATACTGATTCTAGCCGGCCCGAATCTTTTCCATAATAAGAAAAGATTCGGGCTTTTTTGTATTCAACCGGGAATATTATGAAGGATTACTCTTTTTGCTGTTAAGGACTACAATATTTTTAGTATAATAGAAAAAATTGAAGTATAACTTAAACATTCATCTCCGCAGGCCATAACCATATAGGAAAATAGTTTGCAGCCGGCTCTGCCCGGGACCGGAGAAAATATACTTTAA